>JAICXZ010000495.1 GCA_025934475.1 Mucilaginibacter sp.
ACTACCAAAAAAGGAAAAGCAAACCTGGTTTTATACGACAATTACCCTTACAATCCTGGCGCAGGGCGTTTAAAGCGTTTGCTCTGGTATTATGTAAATGCCTTTTTCTTTAAGACCTCACTGTTCCCCTTTTATGGCATTAAGGTGTTTTTATTGCGCCTATTTGGCGCCAAGGTGGGAAAAATGGTCGAATTTAAGCCCTGTGTTAATATCAAATATCCATGGAATTTAATTATTGGCGACGAAGTATGGATTGGCGAAAATGTTTGGCTCGATAGCCTGGTAATGATCAATATCGGTTCTAATATCTGCATATCGCAGGATGTGAAACTATTCACTGGTAGTCACAATTACAAAAAACCATCATTCGACCTGATGACCGGCAGCATTACCATCGAGGATGGCGTTTGGATCTGTGCAGGGTCCATCATCAACCTGGGTGTCACATTACGCAATCATTCTATGGTCGCTGCGGGTTCTATCGTATCAAAGGACACCGAACCCTACGGTATTTACAGAGGCAATCCCGCCATAAAAATCCGAGAGCGCATGATCGAATAATTATACTATGTCTACCAATAACATTTCAAAAATCATCATGTTCGGGTTAACCGGCATTATAATCGTGTTGGGCGTCCTCATATTCCTGGCGCCGCCTGCACTTTTCCCCGACCCGGCCGACGGATTTAAAGTTATGCGTTCTATGGAGATGGGCGGTGGATTTAATCAGTGGGCTACACCAAACCCGGACGATCTCACCAAAAATTCCACCCAGTTCCTCACCTGGTGGTCACCGGGGCAATACATGGTGCCTTACACTTTTAAACTAATACTTGGCGTTAACACAGGGCAGGCAGCAGCACTAGCTATTACCCTTTGCCAACTGCTGGGGCTTTGGGGCTTTTACAAGTTCTTCAAAAAGATAGGTTTTTCATCTATCATTGCTGCAGTGAGCATGCTCGTTATTGCCTGTCAGCAGTTTTTTATACTTCCTTATGTATACTATCCTGGCGGCGAACTGTTGTTGTTCGGTTTCCTGGGATGGTTTCTTTATGGCTGCACGTCGTTTAATAGTACCAGTCTATTGATGGCTGTGTTTGTGTTGGGATCTGGGATTCTGGGATTTTTCTGCAAATCATCCATTATATGGATGTTTCTTGCCGGTTTATTATGTCTTTGGATTCGGTTGTCATCAAAAAAGCCATTGTCCGACTGGATCAAAAACGGCCTCTGGACCGGCGTCCCGGCGATTATCGCAATTGCCGTAATCTGGCTCACCTTTTTATCGAAAGGGCAAAACCCCGCGTCCATTTCTTCAGGTATCAAATTTACATTAAAGGCCTTTACTTTCCCCTTGGCCTCGCCGCTGCTGGCTGGATTCTCGGTAGACGACATTTGCAATGGGTTAATTTTCCATAATGATAAGCCTATTTTCTCCGACACCGGCGCATCGATATTGATAGCTGCGCTCGCACTGGTCAGTACCTGGCTTATCAGGCAGATTTTGAAAAAAGTGCCCAATCCCAATTATAAACTATTTATTCGGGTGTTTTACTTTACCTCACTGGTGTTTTTCATACAAGTATACCTGCGGCAAATGCTAATCTCTTATGAGGCGCGGCATTTCAGAATTATTGGTTTAATGATTATCCCTGGTATTATTTACCTGCTAAGCAAATCAGCAACTGCATACCGGGTTCCTTTCGGCATTATAGTGGCTGGTATTGCTATTACAAGTGTTATTTATGTGGCCCGGGGCTATGCCTATAATAAGAATGTAGGCGCACACGGCATTTCAGGTTTTGCTGAACGCGGCATCGATCAAAAGGCGCTTAACCAGGTCATGGCGCTTGACAACCAAAACACCAATGCCATCTTCGTATTTGTAAGCGAAAGTATGCCGCTGGAGATCAAAAATAACCGCGTTATCTCGCTTGCGGCTATAGGCGACAATCTAAAGATAGACTATGACGATTACGAGCAGGGCGGTCATGCCGGGCCACTATTTATCATTCTCCCCGAAAAGTACGCCGGGCCAAAAGAGAAAATGATCCTGAAGGCCTTTCCAGATTACAAGGGCTGGTATGGATCGATGCTGAGCGACAATACGGTTATGTACGCGGCTAAGTAAGATCGATCTATGGAAAACGACAAAATCATCAATACAATCACCACCATTTTCAATGGCGCCGATGCCCGCGACTGGCGAAAAGTAAAAGCGGCATTCGCAGATGAAGTTTTATTGGATTACTCGTCTATGAATGGCAATCCGGCTGCCACAATGACGCCGGATCAAATCATCTCTACATGGAGCGGTTTTCTTCCCGGATTTGATAAGACACATCATCATGTCTCTAATTTTAAAGTCAATCAGCAAGGCGACAGGGCGGATGTTCATTTTACAGGCATTGCCGATCATTTTATTGGCCAAAGCAAATGGACCGTCGAGGGTACTTATGATGTCGAGGCTATCCGCCAGGCCGACAGTTGGCAAGTGACCAAATTCAGGCTAAATTTTGAGAAGCAGAGTGGAGATATTTCGCTGCCTCAAAAGGCTGCTGAGTTAGCATCCTCCAAAAAATAATTCCGAATTCGGCATTCCGCAATTCGCGTTATTTATTAATTTCCTTCCAAAGCAAATCCTTCAGCTGATCAATCCCCTTCTGTGCTACCGACGAGATAAAGATTGATGGTACATCCTTAGGCACTTCCCGCTTCATCTCTTCCAGTAATTCATCATCCAGCATGTCCGATTTGGTGATCGCCAATACCCGCGGTTTGTGCATCAGTTCGGGATTGTATTCCTTGAGTTCGTGGAGTAGTATTTGGTATTCTTCTTTAATGGTGCGATTGGTATCAGCCGGTATCATGAACAGCAATACCGAGTTACGCTCGATATGCCTTAAGAATCGGATACCTAGACCTTTTCCCTGCGATGCTCCTTCTATGATTCCTGGAATATCAGCCATTACGAACGAGCGGCTGTTACGATAGGATACAATTCCCAGGTTAGGCACTAATGTGGTGAAAGCGTAATCAGCGATTTCCGGTTTTGCGGCCGAAACGACTGATAGAAGAGTCGATTTCCCCGCATTGGGGAATCCTACCAAACCAACATCGGCCAGGAGTTTCAATTCAAGAATGTTCCAGTCTTCTTTTCCTGGCTCACCGGGCTGAGCAAAACGAGGCGTTTGCTGAGTTGCCGATTTAAAATGCCAGTTACCCAGCCCCCCGCGGCCACCGTCGGTCAATATTTTGGTTTCACCATCCTGGGTGATTTCAAAAAGTGTTTCGCCGGTTTCAGCATTTTTGGCAATCGTACCAAGAGGCACTTCGAGAATTTCGTCCCTGCCGTTTTTCCCGGTTTGAAGTGATAATCGTCCGCCTTCGCCATCGCCGGCTATCACGTGCTTTCGGAATTTAAGGTGAAGCAAGGTCCAAAGCTGGGCGTTGCCTTTCACAATCACGTGCCCGCCTCTGCCGCCGTCGCCACCATCAGGACCACCCTTGGCAGTCAGCTTGTCGCGGTGTAAATGCGCGGAACCTGCTCCTCCGTGTCCCGAACGGCAGCATATCTTCACATAATCAACAAAATTGGAACCTTGAGACATGGTTGAATGTCAAATTTCGAATTTTCGATTTCGGATTTAAATGACTAGGCGCTCAGACCAATAAAATCCGAAATTGTAAATCCGAAATTCGAAATTAAATTAAAGTGCTTCAGTAACAGCAGTGATCGAATCGAATATCTCTTCGATCGATCCAATGCCGTTGACGCTGGTAAACTTATTTTGAGCTCTGTAGAAATCTGCTACAGGCATAGTTTTATCATTGTATTCTTTGATACGCTTGCGAATCAC
>JAICXZ010000516.1 GCA_025934475.1 Mucilaginibacter sp.
CACCGGTACCAGGCACAAACCGAATGCCGCCAGCAGGCCTTTTTGAGGCGCCACTACCGGAATTGCCGCAGGATAGGCATCGCTTTTAAACACAGCCACACAAACCAGCAATATCAATCCTATTTTAAATGAAATGAGCAAATTCTGTGTTCTTGCACTCATTTTAATTCCCAGGAAATTGATGAGCCAAAGAACGCCTACCGATACGATGGTAATGATATGCGTTCCTGTTTCATTCTGAAGCGACGGCGGCAACAGGAAAGGCTTGATATAATCAGAGCCAATAAGCGCCACGGCTGCAACCGACGCCGCATTGCTGATCACCAGCACCCAGTTGATCATGAAGGCGAATGCAGGATGGTAACAATACGAATACAATTTGTAAAAGCCACCGGTGTGAGGGTACCGGGAACCTATTTCGGCAAAAGTTAATGCGCCGCATAACGACACCAATCCTCCAAAAACCCAGGCTCCCATAAACAGCCATTCGCTCCCCACCTCTTTTGCTGTATCAGAGGGTGTTGCAAAAATCCCCATGCCAACAACCAAACTTATAACGATCATGGTCAGGTCCAAACGGGTAAGCCGGGGTTGTATACTCATCTAATAGAATTGCTTATTATTTAAATTATTATTTTAATTTTGTTTTGATTGGACCCTTAATTATTTAGAATAATAGTGCCTTTTTGTATGGGTATGCGATGTTTTTCCAGGCAATTTAAGCAAATATTGTTTACGCTGTTGCTGTCCATACTTGCGGCTACAGCAATATCACAAATTAAGCCTCAAAGGGCTAAGGCTAAACCTGCGCCTGCAAAAACGGTAAGTCCCCGGCTTCGCGATTTTATGCGCCTTACCACAAGTGCTGGAATAGATTTTACCTTTCCCGAAGGATTTAAGGAAACAAAAATATTTAACAACGAGGATTACGCATTTGACTATGCGATGGAAATCCCGGGACAGGGATTCGAGATATGGTTCCGTGTGAAACCGCAAAAAAACGACTGGCAAAACTATCTGCTCGCCAAAAACGATCCGCATAAACAAACGCCCGATCCGGATACTGCATATATCGCCTTAGCTCACGCCCAGGCAAGCACCCTGGCCGAGGATACCAGTTGGATCAAACGTGGTATTTTACCCGATGTACTGGAACGATATAATGCTAATGCAGGCCAATCATATCTGCTGACACTGCCTGATCGCCGGGCCACAAATGCGTACAAATATGCACTGGTGCTCGCCATTGAAAAGGACCATACCGGCACTATCCTGGCCGTTTGCTTTACCAACGACAAAAGCACCGAATTCTTCAAAAACGTAAGCCGGATAAGCCGTTACATGAAGTTTAAGCCTTGATGTTTAGTTGTAAGAGTTGTAGAAGTTATAATAGTTGAAGTGGTTATAGCTACTTCACTATGATAATTTCCCTAACATTTTGGTTGAAATGTTTAAAAGTCCAAAGCCGGCAATCCTTAAAAAATAGCATATTTGGGGTTTAGTTGTAATGACTATAAAAGTTGAAGGGGTTAGATATGTCACCTTTTTAACTTCTATAACCAGTACAACTATTACAACTAATACAACCATATAAAATGGCAGGAGCAATAGATTATAGTGAAGATAGTATACGGTCGCTCGACTGGAAAGAACACATCAGGCTGCGTCCGGGGATGTATATCGGTAAGCTGGGCGATGGTTCGGCTTATGACGATGGCATTTACGTGCTGCTGAAGGAAATCATCGATAACTCGATCGACGAGTTTGTGATGGGCGCCGGTAAAACCATCGACGTAAATATGAGCGATCATAAAGTTGCCGTGCGCGACTATGGCCGGGGCATCCCGCTGGGTAAAGTAATTGATTGCGTATCGCGTATCAATACCGGTGGTAAGTACGATAGCAAGGCCTTCCAGAAATCGGTAGGTTTGAATGGTGTTGGTACCAAGGCAGTTAACGCACTGTCAACGGGGTTTACGGTTCAATCATACCGCGATGGCAAAACCAAGATAGCTGAGTTTGCAAAAGGCGAGTTGGTGCGCGAAGAGGCCGAAAAGGAGACGACTCAACGCAACGGTACGGCCATCAACTTTATACCGGATGATAGTATATTCCGTCATTATCATTTTATCCCTGAGTTTGTTGAGAACATGATCTGGAACTACGTGTTCCTTAACGCAGGTCTCACTATCAATCTCAACGGCCAAAAGTATTTTTCGGAAAAGGGCCTGCATGACCTGCTGGCACGCAATACCGACATCGAAACTATCCGCTACCCAATCATTCACCTCAAAGGCGAGGACATCGAACTGGCTCTAACGCATGGTCAGCAATATGGCGAGGAGTACTATTCTTTCGTGAACGGTCAGCATACCACACAAGGCGGTACGCACCAGGCTGCATTTCGTGAAGCGGTGGTTAAAACGATTCGGGAATATTATAAAAAAGAATTTGACGCGTCCGACGTACGTGCATCTATTGTCGGCGCTATTGCCATTAAGGTGCAGGAGCCTGTGTTTGAATCGCAGACCAAAACCAAATTAGGTTCACTCAATGTTGGACCAGATGGACCTACCGTTCGCGGTTTTGTAAACGATTTTGTTAAAAAGGAACTCGACAATTATCTCCATAAAAATCAGGCTACGGCTGATGCTTTGCTAAAACGCATCATGCAGTCGGAGCGTGAGCGCAAGGATATCGCCGGCATTAAAAAGCTAGCTAACGAGCGTGCAAAAAAAGCATCATTGCATAACCGCAAACTGCGCGATTGCAAGGCTCATTTTGATGAAAACCATGAGCGGAGCCAGGAAACCACATTATTCATCACGGAGGGTGATTCGGCCAGCGGATCGATCACTAAGTCGCGCGATGTACAAACTCAGGCCGTTTTCAGTCTCAAGGGTAAACCACTGAATTGTTTTGGCTTGACAAAAAAAGTGGTATACGAAAACGAGGAGTTCAACTTGCTGCAGCATGCGCTTAATATCGAGGATGGCATGGATGGATTACGCTACAACAACATCGTTATCGCTACTGATGCCGATGTTGACGGTATGCACATCCGCCTGCTGATGATGACCTTCTTCCTCCAGTTCTTCCCCGACCTGGTGAAAGCAGGCCACGTGTCTATTCTGCAAACGCCATTGTTCCGCGTACGCAATAAAAAGGAAACGATCTATTGCTACAGCGATGAGGAAAGAAGAAACGCCATCGCCAAATTAGGTTCAAAGCCGGAGATAACCCGATTCAAAGGTTTGGGCGAAATATCGCCGGAAGAGTTCGGTTTGTTCATCGGTAAGGACATGCGATTGGATCCAGTTATTCTTAAAGATGCCAATATCAAGGGCCTGCTCGAATATTTCATGGGTAAAAATACGCCCGACAGGCAACAGCATATCATCCGTATGCTTCGCGTAGAAAAGGATGATGAAAGCATTAACCCGACATTAGCCACAGCTACTGAAGGATCAGAAGAATTGCCTGTTGCGGTCTGAACCACCGATTTGTCGATTTTGCTGATCTGTTAGAACTCGCAGCCATCACTTCGCTAAGAATGCATCTGAATTGATATGGTAGCCCAGTATCTTGATTTTGCCTTTTTCCTGGGTAAGTACGATATTGATATCCGCAACGCCTTTTTGATAGTGGTTTTTGTAGATCAGTTGGTATTCGGCAGAATTGGTGGTACCGCTAGTAATACGGGTGTTCCAATCGGCTAAG
>JAICXZ010000783.1 GCA_025934475.1 Mucilaginibacter sp.
CTATTCGGACGACAACGCAGCAAGCTGGCTGCCTTTGAAAACTTTTTCGGGGAATTATGTCATCAGCAAGATTCTTTCTACCTCCGCAGGTGTTTACATGGCCACTCAAAATGCCGGTGTATTTTTTTCCGGCGACAATGGTCAAACATGGTCAAACATTACCGGCGGCATACCCAATAACCAGGGTTTTGCCGACATGACCCTCACCCCCAGCGGGCGCCTGATAGTGACCAATACCAGCGGGCTTTTCGTTTCAACCGACAACGGTCAATCCTGGGACGAAGAAGATTACCAACTGCCTACAGGCGCCTCATATTACCCCTGTGAACAGCTAAATGGCGACTTATATGTTATCGGCTCAGACGTTTCTGTCTATAAACTACCTAACCATACAGGCACCTGGCTGAGCGTTGCATCATTGGGCGGTTACCTGTTATCGAACGTAGGATCGATGTATGTTGATGAGCATGGAAACATGTTTATTGGATCACCCAAGGACGCGCCTGGTGCGCCTGGATCGCTGTATGAGTCGACCGATGGCGGGCAAACCTGGAACCAATTATTCACGCACGCCGCTGTTGGGCCAAGCTATGCCAACATCACCGACATCAGCAAACTAAACGGCACATACTATTTCTCATTTGCCGGTTTGGGCATTTATCAAACGACGGACCTGAACTCATTTAGTAATCAGACGATACAGTTCTCGTCACTTGGGCTTTTGACTTATACGGTTTCAAAAAACTCGACGTTTGTGCTTGGCAGTCCGGGATTTGGGATATTTTATAATAAGCAGTAACATCTCCATTAAGTTATCAGAATATAGTTTTTCCGGGATTATCATTATTACGTATCTTGTCTCGATGTTTTTCACCGAAGACTTTATTCACTATATCTGGAAATTCCGCCTGTTCGATCGTGAGAGCCTGCAAACCACTGATGGCGAAAAAATAGAAGTCTTTTCGGCCGGGCTACCTAATTCTGATTCCGGACCCGATTTTCATAATGCACGATTGCGTATCGGCGATACGACCTGGGCAGGAAATGTGGAAATACATATCAACTCGTCCGACTGGCATAAACACAAGCATACTAATGATAATGCGTACCGCAACGTGATCCTGCATGTGGTCTATCGCGATGATGAGCCGATCACCCTGCCCGATGGCCGCAAACTGGCAACGCTTGAATTACGCGACCGCATAGCTCCCGAATTGTATCAAAAATATCATCATCTCATTTACGGTAATCAGCAATTTATCCCGTGCGAGGGCAGCATCAAAACCGTGGATGACATGACGCTTCGCAACTGGCTCACCCGGGTTTTGGTTGAAAGGCTGGAGAAGCGTGCGGGAACAGTTGTGGCTGCGCTAGAAAAGAACAAAGGTGATTGGGAGGAAATATTTTACCAGTTCCTGGCGGCAAACTTTGGATTTAAGACCAATGCATTGCCATTTGAGCTGATGGCTAAGTCGCTTCCGCAAAGTATTCTGGGCAAACACAAGAATAATGCTTTGCAAATAGAGGCGCTAATATTTGGCCAGGCCGGGATGCTGGAGGAAGACTTTAAAGACGATTACCCCAGATCGCTAAAAGAAGAGTACCATTTCCTTCAGAAGAAATATAACCTTCAGCCCATCGAAAAACACTTATGGAAGTTTATGCGAATGCGGCCACAGAATTTCCCGACTATCCGGCTGGCACAATTTGCGGCGCTGGTGGTACGATCGAATCATTTGTTTTCAAAAATGATCGAGATAAGGGATGTTGCGCAATTGCGGGAGCTGTTTACCCGGCTCACCATTAATCCTTACTGGGACAATCATTACCGGTTTGACGCGGAATCTAAACCGTCCTCAAAAAGCCTCGGAGAATCTTCGATCGATATTCTGTTATTAAATTCTTTTGTGTTATTTTTATTCTGTTATGGTAAACACAACCAGCAGGAATACTTTATCAACCGAAGTCTCAAGTTGTTGGAAAAATTGCCCGCCGAGGAGAATAATATTGTAACTAATTTTGGGTTGTTAGGTATAAAGCTTGGTACGGCATTTGATTCACAAGCTTTACTGGAACTAAAGAATGGTTATTGCAGCCAGAAAAAATGTCTGCAATGTGGTATTGGGAACAAAATTTTAAGGATGGCGTGAAATGTTGCAAAAGATAATTACATTTTTTGAACGATACTCTTTCGGTGTTTGCACTTACCTGGGCGAACGCTTCAATATATCTATCTCCAAGATCAGGTTGTTTTTTATCTACTC
>JAICXZ010000384.1 GCA_025934475.1 Mucilaginibacter sp.
CTTTTTGCAGCTCCATTTCAGCACATATTTGCTCAGGCCGAGCTCAAACCTTATGGCAACCTGGAAGGCATTCGTATCAAGGGCCAGTTGATGCCTTTTAACACCCGGATTGTTGTTGCAGGAAAAGGCTGGGATAAAATATCCTATACGGCCAAAGAAAAACAAAGACCAACATTTGAGCGCAAAGGGGATGAAGAAACCGTGAACACCCAAATTGATAGCCTCCATTTTACCGAAACTGTAACAGATATTAGCAAAGGGGCAATCAAAGTGACGGTGATGGTTTCCTCACATAAGGACACTACGCTGGAGGGAATATATTTTAACGTGGCGCTTCCAAAAGCGATCTTCGGCAATAGCCAATTTAAGGCTGATAAGAGTAGTGAGCAATCTTTTAACCAAACCCAGTTGGCGAATGGTGGCCACACTCAGGCGGCTTCAATATTAAGCTTTGTTGCACCCAAACAACGTTTCGAGATCAAAACCGACTCATCAACCCAAATCATTTTTAGACAGAAACCTGGGAAAAATGACGATTTGATCAGTTTCTACTACCCGATCCATCTTGGAAGTATTGCCAACGGCGATGTATTTCGCGAAACGCTCGAGATCAAAGTAAACGGTGATATCGATAATTCGCCTGCTGAATTAAAACTGGACGCATCAACCCAGGGCCGCTTGTTCGCTGGCTTCGGTGGCAATTTCCGTTTACAGAATCCCAAGGCTGATCCTGAAGTGATTGACTACTGCCTCAAAAACATGCGGGTGGCCTGGAGCCGTGTGGAGATGCCATGGAGTGCCTGGCAACCTGACACAACCGTCGACCCAACTAACCAGGATACAACGCAATTAAACATTCGCGTGCGTAAAGCGATGCTGATGGCTCAACGACTGAACCAGATGAATATCCCGGTTATTGTGACCGCATGGTTCCCGCCGCAATGGGCCGTAGAAGGCGACCTGAATATGGTGCCTACACCCGAAGGTGTATGGGGCAATCCATTGAACAAATCGGTGATGACACGTATTTATCAATCGATCACCGATTATCTCCTTTACCTCAAATCGCACTTTGGTGTGGAGGCTACTTACTTCTCGTTCAACGAATCGGATCTCGGCATCAATGTGCGCCAGACCGGAGAGGAGCATGATGAACTGATTAAAGGTCTCGGTGCATACTTTGCTTCAAAAGGATTAAAAACCAAAATGCTTTTGGGCGATAACTCCGACGCTACAACTTATAAATTCATTTATCCGGCCATGAATGATCCGCAGGCCAAACCATACATTGGCGCAATCTCGTTCCACTCCTGGCGCGGTTGGACAAGCGAGATCTTGCAAAAATGGGCCGATGCCGCAAAACAAACCAGCTTGCCGCTGATTGTAGGAGAAGGAAGTATTGATGCCGCTGCCTGGGGTTACCCGGCCTATTTCCAGGAGCAATCATACGCACTCGAGGAGATCAATTTATACACCCGCTTGCTCGCAATTTGTCAACCGGTCTCAATTCTCCAATGGCAGTTGACCTCCGATTATTCGCCTCTCAAAGGCGGAGGCATTTTTGGCGATGATGGTCCGTTAGAACCAACCCAACGCTTCTGGAACCTAAAACAACTGGCATCAACACCAAAGGACCTGTACGCGATGCCGATTACAAGCAGCAATTCGGAAATCTCATGCGCAGCTGTGGGTGATAACAATAAACAATCCTATGCCGTTCACCTGGTTAATAACGGAACCGAGCGCGAGGTTCATCTTTCGGGTATACCTGCTTCGGTGAAAAAATTTGATGTTTATGTCACCAACATTAAATCGGATATGAAACATAAAACCTTCAGCGTAAAGGACGGGGCTTGTGACTTTAAGGCCGATCAAAGGTCGTTTATTACCCTTATCAGTCATTAATTGCGGGTATTACACTATCGCAAATAAGTACTAGTACGCATGCGATTCCGTAACAGCCCTGCTGGTTAGCGTTTGAGGCGTTCATACTTTTGGGTTATTGAAACCTACGACTATGAACAAGCTCACTTACATCGATTACTGCCAGCTGGACCATTTTATCCTGAGGAAGATTTTGTCGCGGTATGGCCAACCCTTTGAGGTTAAATGTTCCAACTCCTGCAAAGAGGTGTTGGACCAACTGGTGCTTCAGCGCGCCGACACGGAGAATTTGCCCGATATCATTTTCCTCGATATTTACTCGGCCGAATTTGACGCATGGGAGTTTTTAGATAAAGTACAGCTGCTCTACCCGGCTTTTTCCAAACCGATCGAGATTTACGTTCTTTCGGCTGCAAGATACCAGGAGGACATTGATCGCCTGAGGCAATATGACCTTGTAAAGGCATTTATTCTTAAACCAATCACTAAAGAAGTGCTGCAACAACTGATCGTCCAGCGGGAACTGGCCGAAACCAGATTTGCAACCATTGAATCATTGAATTAGGGTCTCTTTCCCAAAACTCCCCCATCCGTGTGCCGGTTTAGCCTGAGTTTGAGAACAAAGGAACAGGGGGAGTTATTCTTTTTTCCCCCTGATGTTAATGGATATGATGCTGGTATGCGGTATGCCCAATGTGCTGCCTGGTGTAACCTGCACATACCGCTCCACATAGCCTGCTAAAATAGCCTTGATAGTTTTATCGTTGGCGGCAACGAACTCAGGGTAAGAGAATAGCTCCGACTTACGGTAATGGATCACTCCTTTATCATCGACGAATGCAGAACACATATAAAAGAAATCTTCATAAGCGTGATGGATGGTGATATTATATTCAGGATATAAATAGTCTTCGGCAGGAGTCATATCCGATAATGGATCATCCTTCGCAGGCACCCGTTCAGCAATCACATAAGGGCTGTTGCTTTTGAATACTACTGGCTCGCGTGCCGAGAAGGCGCTATCTAATACCGAATTGGCGATCTTAGAGCGCGCGCGGATGAAGGCTGTATCCTTTGCATCCGGCAAACCCATTTTTTTGACAGCTGCCGAACCTTTTTTCTTCAGGTAGTCATCCGAATAAAAGGTCATAAAAACCTTTGAGCCTTCATCGTTAAGGATGATCTGGCGTTTTTCGTTTACCCGCAGCGATTGGAAAACGAGGCTGTCTTGATTCATCTTATGCACCACCAGCCACGAATCGATCATGTTGAATATCTGGTCGTGATCGTAATACAAATGAAAGCCATAATAGCGTTGTTTTTTGGGGCTGTATACCTGAACCGAATCATCGGAAACAAAATGAAATTTCCAAACCGGCTCCAGCTGGTAACCCTGCTTATCGAAAACAAGACCATTGTCAAATGCGCGCCGCACTTCGTGGTAAGTGATATCTTTAATATCGCCAAACGGCAAGCCGTATCTCTTATGATAACTGCAGGAGATGGTACTGATAAGGATAATTGCGAACAGGCAAAAACGTTTCATAGAAAATCAGCCTAAAATAGTAAAAAACCACAATCTTTGATAAATTGACCCTTCCATACGTCAACTCATGAAAAAATTATATGTTTTAGCTCTACTTGTTCTAATTAGCGCCGGAAGCCGGGCTCAAACCCGCGTTGTGCTCGATTCCTGGTTTAACAACGAGCATGTTAAAGATGCTTCAGGCAAACTGATCTCATATCATTATAAATGGGAAGAAACCGATAACGGCGGATTCTCAATCTTCGGCGAAGCTTTTAAAAGAAACGGCGGACAACTAAGTACTTTGTATGAAGAACCAACACCGGCCAATCTTTCCAAAGCAGATATCTACATCATTGTTGACCCCGATACCAGAAAAGAAACCCCCGATCCTAAATATATCGAACCGAAGGATGTTAAAGTCATTTCGGAATGGGTTGAAAAAGGCGGCGTTTTGCTGATTATGGCCAATGACAGTGCTAACGTGGAGCTCAAAAATTTTAATAAGCTGGCGGATAAATTCGGCATCCATTTCAATAATGATCTGCTGAATCATGTAGTCGACGATAAGCATTTTTTGCAGGGAGCTTTTATCATCATCGATAATCCAATCCTGCGAACTTCTAAAAAAATATTCATGAAGGATATTTGTTCGCTCACGGTATCAGGCCCTGCTTTGTCGATCCTGAAAGACGGCGACAATGACATTATTGCCGTAGCCAAATACGGTAAAGGTATGGTGATGGCCGTGGGTGACCCGTGGTTTTACAATGAATATACTAACGGCCGGCTTCCCAAAGACTTTCAGAATGATAAAGCAGCGAATGATGTTGCGAAGTGGTTGATTGGGCAAAGTAAGAACCGCGATTAAACAGATTGAGCAGATTTATCGGATAAGTAGTCCTAATCAGCCAGGTTTACAAAGAAGGTAGACAAGCGAAATTATCCTGAAAATCCTTTAATCCGCTTAATCGCGGTTCAGAGTAACAACGTATCCACCCGATGCGCGTGCACAATCTCATCACATGGCGACCAGGAGAAAATGGTGAATCGACCATCCTGGGAAGCACCTAAGGCAAA
>JAICXZ010000797.1 GCA_025934475.1 Mucilaginibacter sp.
GCCCGTCCGGCATGTAGATAGATTGCGGGATAATGTCAGCACGGCCGGTACCGATCAGGTCTTTTTCCTCAGCCCATTCGCGAACAAAAACGAGGATGCAGGGCCAGGAGATCCCGGAGACCGCGCTGTTGCCGAGCGTGCGCGGCGTCCTGGGCCCGGCGGGCCTGTAATTACCATTGTCATCGAAGTCCGATTGTCGCAGCAAGTATCGGCCAACGGCAGTCGCGATCACATTTTTTTTGTTGATAAGGTGCGCATGAAACAGGTCTCGCGCTTCCACCAGGTCCCGGAGCGAGAGCTGGCTGAAATCAGGTAAGGTCTTCATTTTTGTTGGGTTTAAGCACTAAAGCTATTAGAAAACTTGCTGTTTTGCAAAGGTTTACAAAAATTTAATAGCGGGAGAGGCGGTAAATGGCTGGCAAGGATTCGATTTGCCAAACCGCGTGAACGTCTTCTCAACTTGACTTCAAAGATTTAATTGCCAAGTTAGCTATATAATTCTTTCAGACATGCGTTCCAGGATGGGATGGAACACTCTTTTTAAAATCTAAAAATACCGTGAAAACACGGTGTCATAAGCACGATAATTTTCAATAACTTAGGTTCACCTAAAGGCTAAATAATGAAAAATCTTAGTTCCATCCTTTTATTGGTAGTTATTATCTTCATCCTCCAGGCGTGTAGTGAAACCAAACACATAAATTACACCTCAATTGAAGATTATACAAAAAAGAGTTTGGCGCTGGACAGCTTCAAAATGCGCAAATCGATCACAGATATCACCGTCATGTACGGAACAGACAGGAAACGCTTAAGCTCGAAATCCGGGACAATTACGTATGACAATGTACCGACAAACCCCGGTAAACCCAATTACGAAGTGGGGGTTACCGTTGTCTCCATCCCGCCAAATCATAAAGAACGGCAGATCGAAACCAAGAGCTGGTGGAAGATATTGAGAGGCCCTGACACCACTAAAAAAATAGTTGAGAAGAACATTACCCATTAAGCAAACAGGCATTTAACAATTTGCTTGCCGCTGCCAAATATGGAGAAGATGCTTTTGTTTTTGTGCATGGGCACAATAATTCATTCGAAGATGCAGCATTGCGGACCGCCCAGCTCGCTTATGATATTCATTTACCGATCGCACCTTTTATGTTCCGCTGATCTTCCAATCACAAAACAGCGGCCTACTTCAATGATGCGGATAGAGTGAAACTTGCGACCCCGGCATTTATCAGTTTCCTGAAAGAAGTGCGCAAGAATGGCCATTATAAAAAGATCCATCTTATCGCACATAGTATGGGAAACCGGTTGATTAGTTATGCCTTCCAGCAACTTGGCAACGATACTACCAGTCTCAACATTGACCAAGTCATTATGGCGGCGCCGGACGTTTATGCTGATGAATTCAAACTCAGTTTGGCACCACACCTTGGCAAACGCGCTCGCCATGTAACGATATACAGTGCAAAAAATGACGATGCCTTAATCGTTTCTAAAAAGTTTAACGGTGATTTTCGCCTGAGAGAGATCAGTGTACCACCGCCAAATTATGTCTTCACCAACTTTGATATCATCGACGCCACCAGCCAAAAGCTGGATTGGATGGGACACGACCGCTTCGCCAGGTCACCGAAACTATTGGCCGATATGAACCTGCTACTGGAAACCGGGTATGATGCCCACAAGCGCAATATTATGTCAAAGCTGTTCGGGGATTATATCTATTACTTTTTTCCGTGACCACAGGCGCTGAGAATTAACTTAGTTTCAGGAAGGCTAAAAGCCATATCCAAAAGGTAATGAATGTGGAAAGTTCTTTTGTGCTGAAGGGGGCGAAGATTTACGGGGGATTTGAGTTATAGGAGCAAGGTTACGGATTTCCGTAAAATGTCTGTGGCATAACGACTTATCTTAGTTGATAATTTCAAAAGTCATGCCCGAGAAAATTCAAAATAGTTTTTACTTATTGAAGGACGATGTTAACGTCTTAAACACGAAGTCTGGAAAATATATAGTGCAAATAGTTGACCTGGCTTACCTGCAGAAGCTTTTCAAAGCGCGGAAATACAAGGAGCAGCCGCTTAAATCTAATCTCAGTAAAGACTATGACATCTACCTTTTCTATAAACGCAATAC
>JAICXZ010000186.1 GCA_025934475.1 Mucilaginibacter sp.
GTCGAGCCGTTAAAACTATATTTCAATTTTAGCGTGAAGCCACCCCCACCTTCAATAAAATCAAGCGCGAATGGTTGCAATCCTTTTTGCAGTGCGGCTTGCCCACTTTTTTCAATGGCTGAATGTAAGCCGTCGTTGTCTACCGTAAGGCGATCAGCTATCTTCAATACACCACCGTCATCGCAGGTAAAATAAAAAGTATAGATACCTGTAGCGGGCACATCAATATATCCGTGATATTTTAAACCAAATGAAGGCGCATTTACTGATTTTGGGACTGTAAGATCAGCGGCGATAAACGTGCTGTCGGGCTGCCCGGTGCGTATGTTAGTGGTTCCTTTAAAAAAGCCTTTGTAGTAGGATGCCTTTATGCCATTACTAAGATTCGTTGCGGTTACAGGTTTGGCGAGGTCCTGTTTTTGGTAAGCAATACTATAAACATCCCCTCTTTTACCCGATGGCGTAAAGGCCGCAATTTTAATATTTTCCGAGTTTTTAATCACCAGGATATTCAATACCGGCGAAGATGTGATTGGCATTGTACCATCATTAGTATACCGGATAGTCAAAGTTTTCAATGGCGGCCTGATGCTCAAAAAAGTGCTGTCAGTGAAAACCATGTTGTCGATAATGCCGTCCAGATCGGGCAGACGATAATTGATATGCAAAGCGTCCATCCGTGCGAACTGGTTGATGAGGCGCTCGTTAAATGTATCGTAATCGTTGTTATCGTTCGTCCACAGCATTTCGGCGAGGGCCGTCATACGTGGCATAGTCATGTAATCGGCTCGCTTTTCCGATGGGATGTTTTCGCTCCAGGTGTTGGCCTGTGCCCCGATGATCAGCTTGGCTTGATCCGGGGTTAATCCGGCAGGTATCGGGTTAAAGTGATACACATTGTATATCGAATTCTTATCAGCCGGGTAATCAAAATACAACGGATTGCCCGGTGTCATGATCACTTTATTGCCGTTTTGAGCCGCTTTAACAGGCGCATTTGGTACCCAGCTGCGCCAATACATAATATAAGCAGTTGGGCTTATGCCGCCTTCCAGCACCTCGTCCCAGCCGATCAGTTTGCGCCCCCTGGAGTTGAAGAATTTCTCCATGCGATTAATGAAATAGCTTTCTAATCCAGCAACATCTTTTATGCCTTCTTTCTGCATCAACGCTTTGCATACATCAGATTTGGCCCAGTCCGTGCGATCAACCTCATCACCACCGATGTGGATATATTCGGAAGGGAAGATGTCCATGATCTCGGTGAAAATATTTTGGGCGAATTCAAATGTTGATTCGTTACACGGGCAAATAGGTTTAGTAAATAGCTCGCCCCAGGTGTTTTGGCCGTTACAGGTCAGGAAGGGGTAGGAGTTGATGGCGGCCATCATGTGCCCCGGCATGTCTATTTCGGGGATGATATCGATATGACGAGCGGCCGCATAGGCCACCAGGTCCTTCATTTGCTGCTGGGTATAAAAGCCGCCGTAGAGTTGTTTCCCGTTCCGGTTGATAATATGTTCCTTATCGATGCTAAAGTCGGGGTTTTCTCCGGCACGCTTCATGCAGGCTGTGTCGTTTTTATCAAACGTCCGCCAGGCGCCATCTTCGGTCAGTTTAGGATATTTTTTTATTTCGATGCGCCAGCCCTGGTCGTCGGTCAGATGCAGGTGCAGCTTGTTCATTTTATAAAGCGCCATCCGGTCGATGAACTTCTGCAGGTAGGCAATCGAAAAGAAATGCCTTGAAACATCCAGGTGCATTCCGCGCCAGTCATAAGCAGGTTCATCACTTATGGCTACTACCGGTAGGGGTAGCCTGGAAGCTTTTACGCCGGATTCAATAGTAGCAGGAAGCAACTGGCGTATTGTTTCCACCGCATAAAATGCACCGATTGCGTTGCCTGCCGTAATTGTTATATGCGAAGAGGTGATCTCAAGCTTATAAGCGCCGGGATGCTGCATTGCCGGATCATAAACAAAGTTGATGCTGTTTGTTGTATGCGTACCTTTTACTTTCTGAAGCGATTTTTTTAATGACGGCTGAACCAGGCTATTCAACTGTTTTACTTCATTGGCGAATTTAACAGATGAACCAATTACCGTTTGCGCATTAATGTAGAAAGTGCCCTGACCCGAAGTCAGACTTTTAGGATAGGGTATAAGGGCATAGTTACGTGAAGAATTATTTTGTGCGGAGCAGATGCCGGCGAATAAAAGTGGCGCCAGAACAAGAATAGATAATATATTGTTTTTTGTCATTTTTCGGTAACGTTCTTAATGTCAAGCGGATTAATACCTGCCTTTTTGATTTTGTTAACAACGAAATCACCGATTTCCTTCCCTTCGACCAGTCCGCTGTTAACACTTTCTATGTAATGTATACCCCCGTAATACCTGGAGATACCAGCCTCGGCCGCCGCCTGGCCAAAAGATGTGAATGAACGTGAACTACTTCCAAACGGAATTTCAGTGATATCCTTATAGGCAAAATTGTCTCCGAACAAATAGGTTAGCAATTGGGCCGACGCATTGGAAACCACAGAGTGGGCGCTTGTGAATTCGGGGAACGGCGGTGTTTGCAAAATAGGCCTCCACGTAACATCAATATATCTGTCGATATAGGTTTCGGGCCGTATGCGGTTACTTTTGTATTTCTCTTCCCAACTGCTGATAAATGCATCCATCAGGGTACAGCCTTCAAGCGTTAGCACCATAACGGACTTATCGAAATTAAGATGAACTTGTTTACAGGCAAGGCTGGCTATGTTCATCCAGTGGCCACCGGGGCTGATCTTTTTAAATCCGATCATCATATGCCCCGAAGTAGTAACAGCAAAAGGATTGCAATCCCAAAATAATGCGATATTAGTTTGTTCGGTAGTTAGGTGTTTCGAGAGATTGTATACCTCTTTTGCGTTGTGAAAAAAAGCAGAGGCGGTGTCCTTGCTAAAGGCAGTTAATTTCGCCGGGCGGAATTGACTTGATGAGTCAATCATTGTAGGTTTTAACGTGTACCAGTTAGGCTCCACCGCTTCAAAATAGCCAGGTGGGGTTGGATACCAGTAGGCGTCCCCTTTTAACGGCGTGTATCTTTTTAGCGTGCTTAGCTTGTTATAATGATCGGTCTTCGAAAAGTTTACTGCCAGCACAGTAGCCAGTTTGGCCACAGCTACCGAATTATTAATTACCTCTTTATCGATTCCTGATTTTTGCAGGAGGTCGGTAAAACCATCCTCGTCATCTTTTAGCATAAACCCTGATGGAAGTAGCTGACGCCCTATTTCCATAATGCTATAGTAGGCAGCGATGCGATAATCGAACTTCGCCGGGAGCGCATCCAGTGAGTTATCAGAGGTAAAACTTTTTACAATGTTTTGCAACGGTGGGATGCTTTTGTCATGTTTACTCACAATACAATAAGCCCCCATCATACAATAAGCATAATAACGCGCTGCTACCGGCGGACTTGTCACATCATGTATCATTACCATGGTAACGGCATTGACAGCATGGTCAGGTTGCAGGTAGTCAGGGAAAGAATTTCCCTGACTTTGCGCCGGAGCGCCGCTTATGCACAGGCTTAAAAAAATAACCGCACTTCCAAAAAACTTTCTCATTCCTTATAAAATTGTAGTGGTCCGTTGCTTAGTCCGATAAGCAGGTAGGGCACATTATCTATTTTCGTTTCAACAGCAGATTTTACATCACCCATCACACATAAACCGGAGGCTGGCTGATTCACATATACAAAACCGCCTTTGCCATCGCCCTTAAGTAGGCAGCCATAGTTAGCGTCAAAACTTCCCAGTTTCAGGCGGTTATCCGAATGGTTGCCCAATAATAGGATATCCGTATTGCCATCATGGTCAAAATCGCCCGTTAAGATTTGGCTCACGGCCGAGAACTGCGCTTCTATAGGCAGCGGTGCAGGTTTGAATTTACCACCCCTATTAATGAATAGAGTCGTTTTAGTCTCATTAACCACCAGTTTGCCTCCTTTAGCCAACTCGTCGGCGCTGAACATATCGTTAATTGTCGCGTCCGCGTAGGCTTTGTAGGAACTAAATTTTCGACGCATGGAGTACATCTGCTCGTTCAATTCATCCCGGCTTACAAAAGGATAGCTTTTACCCTGGATGTAAAAGTTAAAAAATGGATCTATAGAGCCGTTGTTGTCGAAATCGGCATAATACAGTTCAGCAGGCTCTTTTGCAGAAGCGTGTATTTGAGTATTATCGCCCAGGTTACCTGCTATCAAATCGGGTTTGCCGTCGCCGTTTACATCGGCAAAGTTCAATGTAAACCAAAATCCGTTTACTGATGCGTCAAAATAATCACCGGTTTTGTCTTTAAAGCCTTCCGGCGTGTTGATGAACACGGTTAAAGGCATAAATTCGCCACAGAGCACAAGGTCTTTACGGCCGTCATTGTTCAAGTCGATCCATTGGGCATCTGTTATCATTCCCAACTTATCGAAAGGCGTTTTTGCTCTTATAAAATGTCCCTTGCCATCGTTTACCAATAAGTAGCTCTCAGGGGTTGTGGGGTACTGTCCAGGTACAACACGACCGCCAACAAAAAGATCGATATCGCCGTCGCCGTCAAAATCGCATGGATGCACGCATGATTTGCTTCCCGAGTTAACTGCCGGAAGAGCATTAGCTGAAAATGTAAAATGACCAGCGCCATCATTTACGTACAGTTCGTCCTGTAAATCCGGTGTGTTAGGATCGTATAGCGAATAGCCGCCTTTGGCTATGTAAAGATCGGGATAACCGTCGCCATTGGCATCGAAAAAAGTCGCTGCCGATGGCGTTCCGACGTTATCTTTCGGAGCATTTATAAGGGCGACTTCTTTGTATTTTCCGCCTGGTTCCTGGAGATACATTTTGCCAGGCTTATCTGGTCCACCGCTGATGAACAAGTCCTCAAGACCATCCTTGTTTACATCAGCCTTGGCAATCACAGGTGCTGTCTTCGAATACATAAACAGCATCAGCAACTGACGCTTGAAATCATTAACGGTTATTTCTTCAGGTGTAAAATCGATAGCAGACTTAGCTTTAACAAATACTGGTTTCGCGGTTTTGGCAACGGGGGCATAGGGTTTTGAAGCGCCGTATTTGATATCCAGCAATTGATTTCCCTTCACACCTGTCATCAATTCCGACGTTCGGTCTGGCCAGATGATTCGCAGGGAGTCGACAGTTTTATTATCGCCCAGCCCAAAATTAAGCGTAGTAGAAACGCAGGACAAATAACCCCGGTTAGGATTAACTTCCTGGTATTGCGGCTTTCCCTGGTTATAAACATACACCTTTGCACCAATCGCATTAGTGTTTTTACCAGTGCCGTGGAGCTTTACCGCAAGGTAATTAGTGTTATTGTTCTCGCGGCTCATGTTTCGATAGATAGACGCCGGCTGGTTGATATTGTTGACAACCAGATCGAGATCGCCATCATTATCTAAATCGACATAGACTGCCCCGCTGGATATGGTGGCCTGGCCAAGCCCCCACTCCTGCTGCTTGTTGGAAAAAGTAAGATCATGATTGTTTCGGAAAATATAGTTAGGCAGCAGGGTGGAGGGCATGGCCTTCACCAGGTCCATCAGCAGGAAAGGTTCGCCTGCCATGGCTTTTTTAATCTTATAGTCGCCCCAATAGCGCAGAAAATCTTTGTTAGTATAGTCGCGCAGGTAGCCGTTGCTTACAAAAATGTCTTTGTAGCCATCGTTGTCGAAGTCGGCGATCAGGGGGCACCAACTCCAGTCGGTGTTCGAGACACCAGCCAGTTGCCCGATTTCGCTGAACGTGCCGTCGCCGTTGTTCAGCTGCAGCATGTTGCGCATATATTGGTTATGCAATCCCTGGCTCTGCATCAGTGCAAAGGATTCATAGTTTTCTTCCAGTTGAAGTGATTTCTGCCGGTGATTATCCTCGGGCAGCATATCAAGGGTCATAACGTCGGGCAAGCCGTCGTTATTAAAATCGGCAATATCAACCCCCATCGAAAAGTGGGAGAGGTGCCTGAACATATCTTTTGATTTTTCGGTAAATGTGCCGTCGTGATTATTGATGTATATATAATCCGGCTCGTTGTAATCGTTGGTTACGTAGATATCGGGCCAACCATCGCTGTTCACATCGGCAATAGCCACGCCAAGGCCAAATGTGAGCGGATTTTGAATGATGCCGGCGTTTTTAGAAACATCGGTAAAATGCCCGCCATCGTTTCTGAATAGTTTATTACTCGCCAACTCATCGGTCTGGTTCTTGTAATTGGCCAGCTCCATGTTGTCAATCTTCTTTACGTTATGGTTCAGCAGAAACATATCAAGATCACCATCGCCGTCATAATCAAAAAATACGGCTTGGGTGCTGTATCCGGGATCGTCTAACCCATATTGTTTAGTTTCTTCTTTAAATTTATTGTTCCCCTGGTTGATGAAAAGTTGATTCCTGCGTGTGTCATTATCTGTTTTGCCTGAGTAGCAGATATAGATATCATTTAGTCCATCGCCGTTCACGTCGGCCATAGTGACACCGGTTTTCCAGCCGCCTGAGCGTCCAGCCAATTCGGGGCATGCCTCTTTGGTGATGTCCTTAAACTTCATGTGGCCGAGGTTCAGGTACAGCTTA
>JAICXZ010000615.1 GCA_025934475.1 Mucilaginibacter sp.
CGGATAACGATGGCGAAGGTTAAATAATGTCTCGGCAGCGGCGGTTCTTACAGTGATGGCCATTTTTGTGTCCCTCAACCATTGGAAGCATAGTTCGGCAATCGGTTCAAAATCAAGCTCCTTTACCTTGTTACGTACATCCTTTGGTACTTCAGGCGATGTGAGATGCAATAGTATTTTAGCGTAATGCATGCGGCATGTATTGCAGTCAACCTCGGTAACTTGTTCAATCAGGTATCCGATCTCCTCAATATAATTGGCCGGAAACTTGAAGATAATGTACTGCAGTATCTTAAATGCTTTTTGCGCTACTTGCGGATCGCCATGAAAGGTCAGGTCGACAAGCTCGCTTAACGAGAAGTTTTGTTCCTTGAGTTTATTGCGAAATTTAACTACTCTGAAATTGTCAAAGGTTGAAATGTGCTGAATCAGCTGCATCTGGGTCATGATGAATAAAGTTAGTGTCTGGATTTAGGAAAAATGTTGATAACTAATCAACATATGTTGATAACCGGCACAAATATATTACTTCTAAGAAAATTTGCAATGGATTTTAATTATTAGTTAGTTGTTGGCGAGATGTTATAGAGGTTAAAGATGTTATAGAGGTTATAAAGGTGCAAGCAGTTGGCTCAAAACACTAATTCAACTTCTATAACTATTATAACTTTTACAACTTCTACAACCAAAACCCTACCTTTGCAATCCATTTTAAATTTAAAATAACAGATGGTTAAATTTAACCGGTTTACACTAGATAACGGCCTGCGCGTGTTGGTTCATGAGGATCACGCTACGCCGATGGCTGTACTAAATATACTTTATGATGTGGGTGCGCGCGACGAGGATCCGGAAAAGACAGGCTTTGCTCACTTATTCGAGCACCTGATGTTCGGTGGTTCGGTAAACATCCCGCAATATGACGAACCTTTGCAGCGCGTAGGGGGCGAAAATAACGCTTTCACCACCAACGATATTACAAACTATTATATCACGCTGCCTGCGGCAAATATCGAAACGGCCTTCTGGCTCGAAAGTGACCGCATGCTCAGTCTTGCTTTTAGCGAAAAAAGTCTTGAGGTACAACGCAATGTAGTGATAGAAGAATTTAAACAACGTTATCTCAATCAGCCTTACGGCGATGTTTGGCTTAAACTTCGTCCCCTGGTTTATAAGGAGCATCCCTATCGCTGGGCAACCATCGGCAAAGAGATCAAGCATATTGAAGATGCGGAGATCGACGATGTAAAGGCTTTCTTCAAAAAACATTACAATCCGCAAAATGCCATTATGGTGGTGGGCGGCAACATTACAACCGAAAGAGCGAAAGAACTGGCTAAAAAATGGTTTGGCCCCATCCCAGCCGGCGAAAAATATCATCGTGAGCTCCCCAAAGAGCCCGAGCAGCATGAAGCTCGCCGCGAAACGGTAACGGCTAAGGTGCCGCTGAATGATCTTTACATCGCGTTCCATATGCCCGGCCGATTGCAGGATGGATACTATGCCATCGACTTGATATCCGATGTTTTATCGCGCGGTAATTCATCACGACTATATCGTAGCCTGGTAAAGGACAAACAGCTTTTTAGCGAAATACATGCTTACAACATGGGCAGTTTTGACAACGGCATGTTTGTAGTTGAAGGTAAGCCATTAGAAGGAATAAGCATAGAAGACGCTGAAGCGGCCATTTGGGAAGAGTTGGAGAAAATCAAAAACCAGGCTGTTCCTGATGATGAACTCACCAAGGTGAAAAACAAAACCGAGTCTACAATGGTATTTTCGGAAATGTCGCTGCTCGACAAAGCCATGAACCTGGCTCAATTCGAGTTGTTTGGCGATGCCGATATGTTGAACCACGAAACCGAAAAGTATCTTGCCGTAACAGCGGATGAAATACAGCAGCAGGCACAAAAAGTATTGAGAAGAGATAACTCGTCAACGCTGGTTTATTTAGCGGAATAGTCATTTGATCATTGCGTCATTGAGTCATTGGGGTTTCGGTGATTAAGTAGCGCAGCAAAAATGACCTGATGACTCAATGACCTAATGACAAAAAATAAATGATTAAGATAGATAGATCAACACCTCCCGATTTTAAATCGGTTGAAAATATAACCCTTGTAAAGCCTGAGCATATTAAGCTGGCTAACGGCTGCAATATCTTCTCCTTCAATTCGGGCGACCAGGAACTGGTGCGTATCGAATGGATATTCAAGAACCTCCGATTTGACCCGGCAAAACCTTTGCTGAATGTGGCTGTCAATTCGATGCTTACCGAAGGTACATCGCAATTGTCGGCTTCACAGATCGCTGACCAGATCGACTTTTACGGCGCTTTTTTGCAGGTTGATTACGGCTACGATCACTCACAGGCGGTGCTTTATACGCTCAACAGGCATTTGTCCAAAACGCTGCCTGTGATGAAAGCTCTGATCTCTGATTCTGTTTTCCCTGAAAAAGAGCTCGAGACCTTTATCCGCAACCAACAGCAGAAGTTGCAGGTGAGCCTGCAGAAAAACGACGTGCTGGCGCGCAGAAAATTCAACAAGGCGCTGTACGGTGACACCAGCTATGGTCTGGGCGCCGATTTCGACGATTATAAAACGCTGCACCGCGAAGACATGCTGGAACATTTCAGGCAAATGTACCAGCCGTCAAACTGCACCATCATTGTTGCTGGTAAAGTTGATGAAGATATTCTAAAATTATTATCTCAATCATTTGGCGAAGAGTGGAGCAATTATTCGAAGGCAGCAGATGTCAGTCAGCCTGAATTGAGGCCTGCTGCCGAACAATTCTATTTCATTGAAAAGCCCGAGGCGCTGCAATCAGCTATCCGCATGGGTTTGCCGATGATCAATCGTAATCACCCGGATTTCCCGGCCCTGCAAGTGCTTAATACAGTTTTAGGCGGCTACTTTGGATCAAGGCTGATGGCCAATATTCGCGAGGATAAGGGTTATACCTATGGGATCGGTTCGGGGCTAAGCTCGCTGGAGCATGGTGGTGCCATGTTTATCGCCTCAGAGGTTGGTGCCGATGTATGCCGCGCCGCTGTTGCCGAAATCGAAAAGGAGATCAATATTCTCAAAACTGAACTTGTTCCTGAAGAAGAACTTTCACTCGTGCGCAACTACATGATGGGTTCGCTGCTTGGCAGTTTGGAAAATATATTCTCACATGCCGATAAGTTTAAGAATC
>JAICXZ010000250.1 GCA_025934475.1 Mucilaginibacter sp.
GACCATGTACCTGCCTGTAGCTTGCCAACTGTCCGCGACCGGATGTTGTGCTTTCCCAAAGCCCGGGAGGTTGGTACGGATTTACGCTCGGCCCGCCGATAGTTTTGGTTAGCAGACCGCTGCTTGCTAAAACCATGTCGCGGATGAACTCGGCGGGCAGACGGGTACGCGGACCACGCGCCAGCAAAACATTATCCGGGTCATTTTTCATATTATCTGGTGTCACCACAGCTGACTGCCTGTAAGTAGCCGACATGACAATTTGCTTCACCAATCGCTTTACGTTCCAGCCGTGCGTTTTAAAATCAACAGCCAGCCAGTCCAATAATTGGGGATTCGATGGCAGATCGCCCTGCATACCGAAATCGCCAACAGTTTTTAAAATACCCCGACCGAAAAACTGCGCCCAAATCCGGTTAACATAAACCCTGGCCGTAAGCGGATTCTTATCATCGAAAAGCCATTGAGCCAAGCCCAGGCGATTCTTAGGATAGCTTGAACTGAACGGCAAAATAGATTTCGGCGTAGCGGGGAATACTTCATCGCCGTGGGTATCGTAATTCCCACGCCTTAGAACGTACGTTTTGCGGTAAACCTCGCTGTCGCCCATTACTGAAACGATCAGTTTGCCGGTGTCCTGCTTATTGACAAAGTTGAGAATGCCCTTAACATCGGCATTACTGATTTGCATCATCGGCCGCTTGGCATAAGTTTCGGGGCCGCCAACCGTTGATTGTAACCCGGCTTCCTTCACGCTATTAAAGAAGGAGAACACCTGGTAATATTCCTTTTGTGAGAATGGGTCAAATTTATGATCGTGGCAGTGAGCACATTCCAGAGTGATCCCCAACATGGCTTTGCCGAATGTATTGGTGCGGTCAGTCACATAAGCCACACGGTATTCTTCGTCAATTACGCCACCTTCTTCGGTGATTTTATGATTGCGGTTGAAGCCAGTTGCCAATAGTTGTTCCTTGGTATGATTCGGCATCAGATCGCCGGCCAGTTGCCAGGTCACAAAGTCCTTATAAGGCAGGTTCTCGTTATAGGCATGAATTACCCAATCGCGCCAAGGCCACTGGGTGCGGTAATTGTCGTCCTGATAACCATGTGAATCGGCATAACGGGCAACGTCCATCCAGTGCAGGGCCATTTTTTCGCCGTATTGCGGGCGGGCCATTAACTCATCCACCACTTTTTCGTAGGCGTTCGGACTTTTATCTGCCAGGAACTTATCCATTAGTGCGATATCCGGCGGCAGACCGTTCAGATCAAAGCAAAGGCGTTTTAACAAGCGTTCTTTGTCGGCTTCGGGATTTGGACTAAAGCCTTTTTCTTCCTGCTTGTGCAGTACAAAATAGTCTATCTCGTTTTTGGGCCAGCTTTTATCTTTTACTTCCGGTACAGCAGGCAGTTTCGGAGGTACAAAGGCCCAGTGCTTTTCATACTTCGCACCCTGTTTGATCCACTTTTTAATGAGCGCTATTTCATAAGGTGTAAGATGCTTCAGGTTTGATTTTGGCGAAGGCATCATCTCACTTGAATCGGTGGAGGTGATACGTCGAAAAAGCTCTGAAGCCCCTGGGTCTCCGGGAACCAGCGCATGCAAGCTTGGATCATCCTTTAAAGCAGCATAAGCACTTTCAGGAATATCGAGGCGAAGGTCAGCCTGGCGTTTATTGGCATCCGGGCCATGGCACTTAAAACATTTATCAGAAAGAATGGGGCGGATGTTGAAATTATAGCTTACCTCATCTGGAATATCTTCGGAAGCAACCGATTTTTCAGACGTACTATGGCACCCATATATTGCAGCACCCAATACAACAATAAAAAACAGCGAATAAAATATCTTCAAACGCATTCCAATAATTAGTTACAGCCCGGTTTATAATTGAGAGCAACTAATGTAGGGATTTATCTAATGATTAAAAAGAATGTAACCAGAATAATATTGTTTTGTGTGCGGACACACCTGAAAGTAACTGCATAATGCCGATGAGGCCCATGCAGTTTTAATACCGTCCCTCAAACCGGTACATATACCGCATATCCCCGGGCCGGCGCCCAAAAATCGCTCCATGAGTCGGCGTTGGTTTGCTTGTCTTGCGGCCGGTCTTTATTATTGCCTCCCCACCAGGCGGCGACTGTAAAACTCCGGTTGGCCCATTGCGTTTGCACCCATGTTCCGTTCCAATCGCCAAGGTTATTTAGCACATAGATCAGTCCTGGTTTACCATTCCCGCCATTGCGCTGCATGATATATAAATTATCATCTGCGTGCAAAATTGTAGTAGTTCCATCGGCATATTGTTCGTGTACTGCAACCAATGCATCTATACCCAAAAGAGTACCCGTGCCTGCCAGACCATAATTATAATAATCCTGCCAGAAGACACACGGATAGCCATCATGTGTTAAGATATAAGAATAGGCCAGCAGCTTGTCGGTAACAATAGGGCTGCTGCGTGCCACATCATGATTTTCGACGAACGTAACTGCTATATCAGCCATTCCATCAGTAACCAGGGTATCTCCTGCTGTTAGCGTTGTCAGGCTAAAGCCGTAGGTCATGCAAAGAGCCTGAAGGCGCCAGCGCAATGGAAAATCGAATGCGCTGATGGGATTGTCGTTCCAGGTATTGACTTCTGAGAGCCAGTCGTCAATTGTACGGTCGCTATCCCAGCACTCGCCCACACCGAAAGGATTAAAGCCAGCCTCTCCTTTAAGGCCACGCAACTCTTGTATGGCCCGAACCATCCACGGCCCATAGCCCTTCACAAAATCATACCTGAAGCCGTCTACTCCGATCTCTTCCATAAGCCAGCGGCCGTACTCCAGCAAGCCGGTATAAACATCGGGATTACGATGACAGAGGTCGGGCATATCGCCAAAGGACATCCCGTCCATCGTCTCATATGGACTTGGATGAAAATATTCCCAATTACGCGGAAACTTGCCGCTGCCAGGATTGAAGAGTGTCCAGCGCGAGATATGATCTACAGGGTTCACCTCCAAATCGCCGCCGCTGTTGTGATTAATAACCAGATCGGCGTAAATATCTATATGGTTATCGTGGGCCTCATTGATCAATGCCACAAGGTCTTCCTTCACTCCAAACCATGTTGGTACGCCGCCCTTTTGGTTGATGTCACCGAGATCATAGTAGTCAAAGGGGTCATACCCCATCGATTGCTGCTCTGCAGCTTTGTTGAAAGGAGGAAGCCAAAGAGCTGTAAACCCGGCAGCACTCAACGAACTTACTTTGCTTTTTACAAAAGACCACCAGCCAAATGGCTGTGCAATATCATTGGGACAATCCCAATAAAATGCCTGCATGATTACGCCCATAATCAGAATTAATTTTCCTTAAGTTATTAATTATCTGAGCGATACACAACCCGTATTTTAACGGTATTTTAAACCCCGAAAATCATCCTTGAATTCTCCGTAGTGATCTCAGCCACTTTTTCGACGGGCATCTGATGCAGATCGGCGACTTTCTCAGCTACATAGGTGAGATAAGAACTTTCATTGGGCTTGCCGCGGAATGGCACGGGGGTGAGGTAAGGAGCATCCGTTTCCAGGACAATATGCTTCAAATCAACCTGCTCAACTATTTTATCAAGCCCTGAGTTTTTGTAAGTAACTACGCCGCCTATGCCGAGGTAAAAACCCATATCGATAAGTTTGTTGGCTTGCTCCAGGTTGCCTGTGAAGCAATGCAGGATTCCGCGCAGGTTTTCGTCCTGTTCTTCCTGCAGCACCTGGAATACTTCGTCGAACGAATTGCGGCAATGGATCACGATGGGCAATTTTAATTCCTTGGCCCAGCCGATCTGTATTTTAAAAGCCTCTATCTGGATGTCCAGCGTAGATTTATCCCAATACAGGTCGATGCCGATTTCGCCGATAGCATATATTTTGTTGGCAGGGATCGCCTCTTTGATAGTCTTCAATTCAACCTGCCAGTTCTCCTTCACATCGCAGGGATGCAGGCCAAGCATCGGGAAACAGTTTTCTGGATAGGTGTTAACCAGATCGAACACCATTGGAATGGAATTCGAATCAACATTAGGTAAAAACAGGCGCGTGACGCCATTATCAAAACAACGCTGCATCTGCTCGCTGCGCTTTTGCAAATCGGTCTGATAATATTGATGGGTATGTGTGTCTGTTAGTACCATGGCGCAAAATTAAAAAGCCCCTCCGCTGTTTAGCGGAAGGGCTTTGTCTTAGCTTTTCTTTTTCGCCGCCGTGTGCTTTTTAGCGACAGGCTTTTTCGCAGCAGGCTTTGCCGCCGCGTGTTTTATGGGGTGAATGCCTTTCATCTCGACATCAAATACCAATGTTGCAAATGGAGGAATCGCACCAGAACCCTGGTCGCCGTAAGCGAGGTTCGAAGGGATAACAAAAGTTGCTTTGGCGCCATTGCCCAACAAAAGCAAACCTTCGTCCCAACCGGCTATTACATTTTGTTTGCCAACCGGGAACTTGAGAGGTTCATAGGGCCTACCTTCCTGGTAAGTGCCGGATTTTTGAGCTACTTCTTTGATACTCGTATCAAATACTGTTCCGTCAAGAAGTTTGCCCACATAGTCTACCAGCACCGTATCGCCGGCCAATGGTTTCGATTTTATCGAAGGTTTAGTGATCACATACTTTAATCCGGTTTTGGTAGTATTTAACACCAGCTTGTGATCAGTGATGTATTTATCACGTGAAGTTGTTTCCACGTTGCGCATACTATCAATCGACTTGTTGCGCTCGCCAATAGCATCGTTAAGCGATTGAACACGCTCTACTTTGATATAGCAAACCAGGAAGCTGCCTTTAGGAAAAAATGGCGGGCGCTCGGCGTCATGTCCTTTGAAGATCGAGTCGGTCGGTACCTTTACGCAAGCACTATCCTTTACTGCCAGCAGAGGAAATACATCCATCAGGTCTGGCGTATTTTGGGGAGCCTTTACTTGTATTTTCACCGGACGTCCTGCTGTGTAAGAACTACCCAGCAGCGAATCTTTATCCGTCTTCTGAACGATATCGAACGTAATTACATCGTCTACCTTGATCTTATCGCCGGTTTTATTGGTTAGGTTTTTTACGAGGTTCCCTTTGGCTGTCTTCACATATCCATCCTGAGCCTTTACCTGGAACCCAAATACTGCCAGTAGCGCAGCTATCGAAAAAATCTTCTTCATCTTAAAATAAAAAATCCTCCCGGTTTCCCGGGAGGTTAGTTAAATACTTATTTTCCTGCTGGCTTAGTTGGCTTAACCTGCGCAGCTGGCTGTAATGCCGGTGGCGCTGGTTTCGGCGCATTGGGATCAGGGTGAATAATGTTCACCATTTCAATTTCAAACACCAACGAACTGTACGGAGGAATAGCTCCTGAATATCCCTGCTCGCCATAAGCAAGTCTCGAAGGGATAACAAAAGTTGCCTTTTCGCCCTTGCTCATCAACTGCAAACCTTCGTCCCAGCCCGGGATAACTTTTTTAACACCAACTGGTACGCGGATAGCTTTATAAGGTAAACCCGGATTGTAGGTATTGTTCTTTTGAGCTACTTCTTTAATATTAGTTTCCAGCATCTTACCGCTCAGGAATTTTACAGTGTAGAACACTTCTGCGGTATC
>JAICXZ010000462.1 GCA_025934475.1 Mucilaginibacter sp.
TAAGTTGATTGGGTTAAGCGGTTGATTGGGTTGATGCACTGTCAAATTAGCTCATTCAACCTAATTCAACTCAATCAACCCATTCCAACTTAATCTAACCCTGTTAACATGTTAAGAAAACCCCACTTGCATCGTTCAAAATAATTAAATAGCTTTAAACGAAAATTCTTTTAGTTTAAAATGAAGCGTCTGCTCAATCTTTTCAGGAACAAATATTTCGTGGTGACCCTCGCTTTTTTGGTGTGGATGGTGTTCTTTGATAAGAACGATTTGTTTTCTCAATACCAGTACCACAATCAGTTAACCAAGCTGAAGCATGAACGCGATTTCTACCAAAAAGAAACTGCTAAAGTGAACAAAGATCTCGACGAGCTCACCTCCAACAAAGAAAAGCTCGAAAAATTTGCCCGCGAAAAATACCTCATGAAGAAGCAAAATGAGGATGTCTTTGTCATCGTAAAGGATAAAAAGCAGGAATGATGTCGGAGGACAGATGTCTGAAGTCACCGACATCTGGTTGCTGACGTCCTGCCTCCGATTTCCGGCATCAGACCTCCGATGTCAAAAAAATCGTATCTTTGTAAAAAATCACCCGCTCGCGTACGGCTTTGACGCCGAATAAGTTTTTCAAACCCATTTGCATTTCGCGAAAGAATACAGACGACACATTACATGACATTTGATAATTTAAATTTGATTGAGCCCATTCTCAGAGCTCTAAAAACCGAGGGTTATACTACCCCTACCCCCATACAACAACAGGCTATACCCATCATATTACAGCAACGCGACCTTCTGGGCTGTGCACAAACCGGCACCGGAAAAACTGCAGCGTTTGCGATTCCTATTCTGCAATCGCTTTACCAGGCCAGGTCGCAACACAAGGAGCAAAAGACCATTAAGGCATTGATCCTTACCCCTACACGCGAACTGGCTATACAGATAGATGAGAGTTTCGCCGCTTATGGCAGACACACCGGACTAAAACATACAGTTATTTTTGGCGGTGTTTCGCAAAATCCGCAGACCGATGCTCTTCGACGCGGTGTCGATATCCTGGTTGCCACACCCGGTCGTTTACTCGACTTGATAAACCAGGGTTATGTTCGTTTAGAACATTTGAAAATATTAGTTCTTGACGAGGCCGACCGCATGCTCGACATGGGCTTTGTGCACGACGTAAAAAAGATTATAAGCAAGGTACCTGCGCGCAGGCAAACGTTGTTCTTTTCGGCAACCATGCCAAACGAAATACAGCAGCTTGCTAATTCGATATTAAACAACCCCGAAAAGATAGAAGTTACGCCGGTTTCTTCAACTGCGGATACCATACAACAACATTTGTTTTTTGTTGAGAAATCAGACAAAAAGGCATTGCTGATTCACCTGCTGAAGGACAAAGACATCAAAACTGTACTGGTATTTACCCGTACCAAGCATGGCGCGGACAAGGTTGTTAAGGACCTGAATCGTGTAGGTATTACGGCCGAAGCTATACATGGTAATAAATCACAAAATGCACGCCAGAGAGCGCTTGCTAACTTCAAGAATCGCACAACAAGGGTGCTGATAGCTACCGACATTGCCGCACGTGGAATCGACATTGACGAGTTGACGCACGTAATCAATTATGAATTGCCCAATGTTCCCGAAACTTATGTTCACCGAATTGGTCGTACCGGTCGTGCAGGAGCTGATGGAATTGCTTTTTCGTTTTGTGAAGAGGAAGAAATTGAATACCTGAAGGACATCCACAAACTGATTGGTAAAACGATACCTGTTAACGAGGCCCACCCGTATCCAATGAGCCCTACTTTTGTGGCAAAGAAGATGGAACCGGCAGCTAAAGCTGCACAGGCGCCACGTCATCAGAAGTCACCGGGTCATCGCGACGGCAAAAGGCGCTGGGGCAGAAATAGATCGCGGTCAAAAAACTGAGGTCGGATGTCAGAAAAAAACTAAAAGTATCTGATAATCTGATTTCCCAATTAAGTGTAGAGCCTGGGCAGCGTCAGTTTAAATCGTACTGCGATGATTCGAATAGCGCAAACCAGCACAACGGCCAATATTTTATTTATGTTTTCGTCGATAACGTTAAGCAAAAGCAGGTAGGCTGTGCCGCCGATTATACACGCGGTGGCATAGATCTCCTTGCGGAAGATAAGTGGGATATCATTGAGCAGGATATCGCGAACAACACCACCAAAACAACCTGTTATTGTACCCAGGGCAACACAAACGCCCGGATTTAATCCTGCTGCGAGGCCTTTTTGAACACCAATAATGGTGAACAAGCCCAATCCCAGCGCATCAAACAGGAACAGCGTTATTTTAAAGGTCTTGATGTACTTTTTGAACAGGATGGTCGCGACGACAGTCCCTAGAATGATAAGCAGCAATTTATAATCACGCATCCAGGCAACAGGCGTATCGCCTATCAGCACGTCCCTTATGGTACCACCACCTATTGCGGTCACAAAGCCCATGATCAGTACGCCGAAAACATCCAGCCGCTTTTGCATGGCCGAAAACGATCCGGAGACAGCAAAGGCCACCGTGCCTGTAATTTCTATTGCTGACGATATATTGATCATATTTCCCCTTCGCGCTTGCGCATGAACCACTCGAGGCTGAGCAAAGTTACGATAAGAACAAATATCCATTTCAGGTCCACAAGGTCGGCATAGTGCTTGTCCTCATAGACAACCGTTTTTATATTCTCATTCTTTCGGATCAGGTTGGCAAGCTGATTAACTTGTGATGGCATCAGCATTTGCCCGCCCGATTGTTTGGCCAAAGCCCTCAGCAACTGGTGATCAGCTGCGGTTTGACGCGTTTCGAGGTTCAAAGGTTTAACGGTGAGCCGGCCATTGGCTATCAAATTTTGGTTACCTAATTTTGCAGAGGCCGCATAATTATAATCGCCGGAAGGCAAAGCGCCCGCATCCAGCTGATAGCTTTGCCCGGTGCGGGTAAAAAGGAAACTATAATTTTTGCCGGAATCGCTTTTAAGCTCGATCTTTACGTCGGGAGTATTCACCAGTTCGAGCGCGTCGTTGTATAGCTCAGCATTAAGTATTACGTTTTCTCCTTCGTCAAATACATTTTTGGCGGGATAAACCCTGAAACGCTGACGATTACTGTTAGCAGTAAGGTATTGAACTGTTTGTCCTAACAACTCTTCCAGCGCATGATGATTGCCGTAAGACTGATAGTCAGATAACGCCCATCGCCACAAACCTTCGCCAGTTAGTGTGCCAGTGCGCCGTCCATTTTCGTCAGCAAATACCAGCAACGGATAGGTAGTGGAAACCTCGCCTATCTTTTGCTTCAACAAAACCTGGTTGGGCCCCTGCGTACGGTAGCTGCCAAATGGTGCCATTAACGGTGGAAACTGTACAAGTTTGTTGCGGGTTGAGTCAGATAAAGTAAAGAGCGAAAATTCAGGTACTACTTGTGCAAAAACCTCCTGCATTTGCCCATGACCCGATGATACCTGTATTGCTTTTTGTTCATTATCAAACTGGGGCAAATCTGATTGCGCACCGAGTATATAGAATACAGGCGCTTTACTTTTGTTGATGAAGCTTTGCAGAGTACCCGAGCTTCCTACAGCACATTGATATAAGATAAATAGACTATAATCGCTAAGTTTAAGTGAAGGCTGATCGCTCAACAGACTTGTCTTTACCTCGTAGTTCTTGTTACTTTCGATAGATTGCTTGATGACACTGATATCCGGGTGCGGGCCGTCGTAAAGCAGCAAAATCTTTTGCTTGGCATCGAGTACCTCGACATAGATCGCTTCCGAATTATTTTGAGTGGATAACTCGTTTTTTATAGGCGCAATATCTATTGTGAATTTCCGGATACCTTTTTTATCGGCATTGAGCTTGACCGGCACTACTTGTCTGAAGTTGTCTGAATTAGCCTGAATATTCTGGCTAGATACTACTTTACCATCTTCACTAACGGTTAGGTGCATTGTTTCGCCTTTGGCCTGGAAAGCTTCTGTTAGCACTTCGATCATA
>JAICXZ010000688.1 GCA_025934475.1 Mucilaginibacter sp.
GATAACGATGGCTATCCGGATATGTATTTTGGCACAGGTAACCCGGATTTCCAATCGCTTGTTCCCAATAAGCTTTTTAAAAATGTGGACGGGAAGCAGTTTGCTGATATTACCGTCGCTTCTCGCACCGGCAATCTGCAGAAAGGGCATGGCGTAGCTTTCGCCGATCTTAGGAATACCGGCCTACAGGACATCTTTATAGAAATGGGTGGCGCTTACAAGGGTGATTCCTATACCAGCTCTCTTTATGTCAATCCGGGGCAAAACAACAACAACTGGATAAGCCTGCAACTGGAGGGAACAAAGGCCAACCGTTCGGCGATAGGCAGCCGTATCAAGTTAACTTTTACCGATAACGGCATTAAACGGACTGTATATAAAGACGTGAACTCCGGAGGTAGCTTTGGGTCTTCACCTTTACGCCAGGAAATAGGCATTGGCCAGGCAAAAGTGATCGATGATATTGATATCCGCTGGGCAGGAAGCGGTACCGTTCAAAATTTCAGAAATGTTGTGCCATGTCAATTCCTGCACCTGAAGGAGGGCGAAGCTAACCCGCAGGTACTGCATTTAAACAAGTTAACATTTATACATAAGCCTGACGTGCCGATGTGCCTGCCGATGATTTCCGCAACAAAATAAATTCGCGTGCCTAATTCTAAAATGAACCCTTGAGAAGGTTGCGTGTTTACTATTTTATAACAATAAGAATTTCAATATATTTAAGTTCAAATTTAAAACTCCCGCTATGAAAAGATTCTTTCTAATCTGTGGTCTGTTAGCCGGACTAACGGCAGCCGCGCAAGTTAAATCCGTTTCAGACCCTACGGATAAGGCTAAGGGCCTGCAAAAGCAATTAAAGTTAACAGATGCACAGACTACTCAAGTTGCAGCGATCTATAAGGAATCTGCTGAAAAATTTGAAAAAATTAAAACAGCAGACAAGGGAAATACCAGCAAGATTACAGCCGATGTTATCCCCCTACGCACTGCAACAATCAAAAAGATTAAAAGACTATTGACACCGGCCCAGTCTGCAAAGTATGACAAGCTGGTCAAGGAATCGACCACGAGCGCCGGCAGCGGCTGGAGCGATGGCTGGAGCCCTGCGTCATCATAATAAAATAAAAAGTCCTGGGGATAGCCGGTTTTTAAACGCGAGCATTTGTGCTTTCCTCCCAGACTATTTAGCAACAAAAAGGGATGCCATCCAGTGCATCCCTTAAGTAAACTTTTAATTGACTTTTACTTCATTCTGTCATGTATCTTGTTGATCGCATCGAGATGCATTTTCACTGTTGGCGCGGTTTTGGCAGCAAATGCTTTCAGATCGGCATCTTTGCCATCTTTTGCTTCTTTGTTCATAAGGTCTAGCGTTTTTTTGTGCCCGTCAATCATGGCATCCACATATTCATTAGTAATAAATTACTCCCCGGCACGCTCGGCGATTACCTCGTAAAAACCGGGTACAAGGGGGCCAGCAAATCGCCCAACCCCATCCAAAACAGATAAGGGGTTTTCATGGGCGGCACTAGCGCCAGTTGGATTTGGGAGGGGTTTTTTCTGATTAAATACCTGAACAGCAAAATAAGCCGCTAACATAAATCCGTTGCTGAAGTTACAAGCAGGTTACCGCCTCAACATTTTATTAAAGATCTTTCGTTTTGAATTTTTTCAGCGCAAACAATAGTGGGACCGCAATCCATATCATTTGCATCCCCAGCGAGAATATGATTCCCATACCACTTCCAAAAAATTGTTGATACAGGGCACCGGTGTACCCCATCAAAGCCGAAATATCAAGTTGAAGCAATATCAATATCCTCGCCAGGTCGATTGGGTTCAGGGCTGTGAGTACGATCATGGCTTTTTCGAGCGGATAATCCGCAAAGCCATATAGGAACAGCAACACCAGACCATCGAACAGGATCGAAAAATAAAACCAAAGCATCAGCGCAAGCCCTATGCCGCGAGCCTTGTCACGGGTCAACGTAGATGTCAAAAAAGCCAGCGAAACGAAGCTAAGTGTGAGCAGGCAACCGGATACCATCAGCGTAATGCCGGTAGCAGAAAAGGCAAACAAGATAACGGGAATGCAAACGCCTACAATGAAGGCGACCAGTACCGAGCTGCCAATGCCGATAAATTTGCCCATCAATATATTTTTGCGACTTATGGGCTGCGACACCAACAGTTCGGTAAACTCTGTCGCATTAAAATAATACGTGGTTGCGTATACGATGCTCACCAATGGCACAATAATCATGATCACTGTGGTAATGCTCACCAACCCTTTCGTCACATCGGCGTCGGCCATAAATATAGTGAGGCTGATGGCAAGTAGCAGCAGCGTATAAGCAATGAGTACTTTACTTCGTACTATATCAAAAACTATGTATTTGGCAATCTTCAACATCTGTTTCGCTTATTATTTTAGTCAATGCCCTGCTTAATTTGTGCTCACCGGTCTCTTCTTTCAACTGGTGCAGCGATTTATAGAACCGGATCTGTCCTTCTATCAGGTACATAATATGATCGGATATCTCGTCGGCCTCGCTTAGGATATGCGAAGTCACCAGGATCAGTTTCCCTTTATTCTTCTCGTAAAGTATCTTTTCTTTCAGTGCTTCGGCCGCAAAAGGGTCAAGGCCGGCGCTGGGCTCATCGAGGATGAGCACATCAGGGTTGAACATAAAAGCCATCGCTGCGCTTACTTTTTGTAATGTGCCCCCGGACAATGTATGCATGGGTTTGTGGTACATGCTTTCCAGTTTATATTCCTTGAGCAAATCGTTATCTAATGCAGTATCTTCCTGCCTGATGTCCATGATCATCCTGAATAGCTGGCC
>JAICXZ010000079.1 GCA_025934475.1 Mucilaginibacter sp.
AAATAATCAGGGCCACTACGACGACGACAACGAGTATCCCGACAACAACCCCTGCTTTAAAAATTCCGGCAATAGCGGCGCATCCGCTCAGGCTAAACAGCGTTAGCGCAAGTAGTAAAAAGTTGATCTTTCTCATAATCAGGCTGAATAATAAACTAGGTACAAAAAAAACCTGCCAAAGTTTTAGTTCTGATGGGCAAAAAGAAATTAATGAGTGCTACGGCCGTCATATTTCTTAATTTCGAAGCATATGAGCGAGCCTTTATTGTCGATTAATAATGCTGTCTTAAAATTGGGCAACCAGGCTGTTTTTAACGGCCTCGATTTTAAAATAAACAAAGGCGAACATTGGGCATTAGTGGGTGAAAGCGGATCGGGCAAAAGCGCCTTGCTGCAGGTTATTGCAGGAAAGTTTCATTTGTCGGCGGGAAATATTCGCTATCATTTTCATGAAGAGTTTCTGGCGAGTCATCCCAACCCGGATGCGCATTTGACTTTTCACAGGCTGATTGCTATGGTCGAGTCACGTCACCATTTCAGAACTTTGTCCAACACCGGCGATTTCTATTACCAGCAGCGCTACAACTCCTCCGATTCGGAAGATGCACTTACTGTCGAACAATATTTGGACAACATAAAAATTTATGCCGATAACGATTTCGGCTGGACAATGGACAAAGCTATTCAAAAGCTACACCTGGAGCCACTAAGGGATAAACAGCTGATCAAACTTTCAAATGGGGAAACCAAAAGGCTGTTGATTGCGGCAGCACTTTTGAAAAATCCGGTTCTGTTGTTGCTCGATAATCCATTAACCGGGCTTGATGTACAAACCAGGGTCGAGTTTGGCTCGATCATAAAAGCCATAACCGATTCCGGCATCGCTGTGATAATGGCTACATCGCCTTTTGAAACACCTTCGTCCATAACCAACGTAGCCATATTAAAGAATGGCAAAATTAACAAGCAGGTTAAAGCTTCTGAATTTGACCCGAAAATGATGGGCGCTGTTGATGATGACCGGATAGATAAAAGTGAGCTAACTGAACTGCTCAATCTAAAAGCTGACCAGCCGTTCTATTCATGGATCGTCAAAATGGATAAGGTAAATATCCGTTATGGCGAAAAACAGGTGCTGAAAGATGTAGACTGGCACATTCGCCAGGGCGAAAGATGGGCGCTGTTGGGCCACAATGGCGCGGGCAAATCTACCCTGTTAAGTCTTATTAATGCGGATAACCCGCAGGCTTACGCCAATGATATTCTCCTGTTCGATCGCAAACGGGGAACAGGTGAAAGTATTTGGGACATTAAGAACAAGACCGGGTTTATCTCACCCGAGTTATACCAGTACTTTCCTACAGATAATAGCTGTCTGCAGGTTATCGAATCGGGCTTTTATGATACGATGGGTTTATTCCGGCCGAGTGATCCAAAAAAATCGGCCATTGCATTACGTTGGATGAAGGCACTAGAAGTTGACCAATATGCCCGTCAATTGCTTAAAAATATTCCCGCCAGCGCGCAGCGGCTTTGTTTGCTTGCCAGAGCCCTGATCAAAAACCCTACCCTATTGATCTTCGACGAGCCCTGCCAGGGAATGGATCAGCACCAGGTGCTGCACTTTAAGAGCATCATCGATACTATTTGTGAACTCAGTAATGTGACCGTAATCTATGTGACACACTACCAACACGAGATACCTGATAGCGTGACGAAAGTGTTGAAGTTAGAGAAGGGTGAGGTTGCTACCTCCAACTGATTAAACTTCAGTTTTACCCTTTAACATATCCAACGAATAAAAACTATCACGCCAATAAATCCCGCCTTGACGGGTATTGCGGATTGCTGCCCGAAGGATGATCCAGGCCATACAAAGACCGGCAAAAGGTATCATTAGCGCATACCACCATTTATTAGGTGGGGTGGCTATCATATAAACTATGTGCGACGATAAAACTACTGTTGCTATTTCGCGGATGTACCCCGGACCGAAAATAAACATCAGCGGCATGGGTAGCGTAATGCTTACCATAATGCTAATAACGCTAAAAATCACCTTTGGCAAACTATAATCGAGTACTGAAAAGCTATTTTTCGTTACCCCATTACCGAATTCTTTCAGCGATCTGTACCATTCAAGCGAAACACAACCTATACCAAATAGTACGTCCTGGCGCAGTCCTGCTTTCTTAATTGCAAGGCCAAGCTGCAAATCATCATCGGGTCTCAGCTTGATAACTGCGTGGGTTCCTATCTTTTCGTAAACATCTCGCCGAAGCAGATTAAAGGCGCCCACGCCCGCGTACCCTTTCAATCCTGGCTTCCGTGCGTTCCAGGGCTTGATGTGTAAACACAGCATGACGCTGAAAGTAGCCAGCACACTGTTTAGCAAGGATGATCTTGAAGCAATTTCGGGTAAAACAGTAAGGTGATCGAGTTGGTTATTGAGCGCATAATCGAGTGCTTTATTCAACGCATCGGGATGAAAGACGACATCGGCGTCGGTGAATAGCATCCATTCGGCGTCGCTGTTGAGATACCCTTGGTATAAGGCGTTGTTTTTTCCGAGCCATTCATCAGGCAGTGTCGATATGGTGACAATTTTTATCTGCGGGAATTGCCTTGCAAAGCGAGCGAGTATTCCGGCTGTGCCATCAGTCGAACGATCATTCACCACAATGATCCGACAATTTTTATAATGAATATTGCAAACGCTTTGCAAAGCTTTTTCAAGATCGTTTTCTTCATTGCGCACTGCTATTATGATATCGAGTGATGGCCCGTTTTGCATCAAAGGTTGTGCATTAAGCCGTTTAATCTGCGATAGACCAGCAAGGAGGTAGACATTGACCCCTATAGTTATAAGACTAATAATAATGCAGCAGTAAACGAAGATCATCGAAATTCGATTTTGGGTAAATATAGGGCTGATAACTAATAATAAGCATTCGAACAGTAAACCGGGGCGATACCAGGCCCGGGTATGACAAAAAGATTGCCGTTGCCACACCTATTCATCGTATATTTGACCCTATGAACACGGCCGACCTGCTGCAGCGTGCGCTGAATTTTGATTTTTTGTCAATTGAAGAAGGTGTATATCTTTACCACAATGCATCAACTACCGAGTTGATGTACGTGGCGAATGAGCTTCGCAAAAAACAAGTGCCACACGGCAAGGTTACCTGGCAGATAGACCGCAACGTAAACACCACCAACGTTTGCATTGCCAATTGCAAGTTTTGCAACTTCTTCCGTCGCCCCGGTCACGAGGATAGCTACATCACCGATATCGAGACCTACAAACGTAAAATTGAGGAAACTTTCCGCTACGGCGGAGATCAGCTCTTGTTGCAGGGCGGCCATCATCCAGATCTTGGCTTGAGCTTCTATGTCGATCTGTTTAAACAACTGAAAGAGCTATATCCTACGCTTAAATTGCATTCTTTGGGTCCGCCGGAGATAGCTCACGTTTGTAAGCTGGAAGGGATGAGCCATATCGATGTGCTGCGCGAGTTAAAAGCAGCCGGTCTTGATTCACTACCAGGAGCGGGCGCGGAGATATTGAACGATCGTGTTCGCCGCCTGATCTCTAAAGGCAAATGCGGTGGCAAAGAATGGCTGGACGTGATGCGTGCTGCTCACCAGATCAACCTGCCAACTTCGGCCACAATGATGTTTGGTCATGTGGAAACCATAGAAGAGCGATTTGAGCATTTGGCATGGATTCGCGAGGTTCAAGCAGAAAAACCCGAAGGCGCTTATGGCTTTATCGCCTTTATTCCATGGCCATTCCAGGATGACGGCACTTTGCTGCGTAAAGTTCGTGGCATTACCAATAACGTTTCAGGTGACGAATATATCCGCATGATAGCGCTGAGCCGTATCATGCTCCCCAATATCAAAAACATTCAGGCCTCCTGGCTTACTGTGGGCAAACAAGTGGCCCAGATCTGTCTTCACGCCGGGGCAAATGATTTCGGCTCTATCATGATCGAAGAGAACGTGGTTTCGGCTGCCGGAGCGCCTCACCGCTTCACTGCAAAGGGTATTCAGCAGTCCATTATTGAGGCTGGTTTTGAGCCGCAGTTGAGGAACCAGAAATACGAATGGCGTGATGTTCCTACTCAGATTGAAGAGCAGGTTATCAACTATTAATTAAGATTTTTCTTATCGATTATTTTTGATGCCGGAGGGAAAAAAGAAAGGCCGGGTACTCTCGCAGTTTCCGGCCTCTACATCTACCTATGAAAAACAGCCCTTTTTGGGGGTCGTATAATATTATCCAAATCTTATGCCATTGTGCCAAAGTTTTCCAAAAACATGCTTTTGGCTACAAAAAACTTAACTTTTAATACATTTATTAATTATTCGTGGAAATTGTTTCTGGAAAGTGTTGCGTTTTTTCCCACTTTTTTCCTCAAAGTGAGGAGTTGCCCTCAAAAAAATTCCCCAATTGTGGATATCCTCTATGCCACACTTTTTAATATTTTATATCTTTTTGCATATTTGAGGAACCAGAAATCATTAACTAAGCTAAATGGAGAGTCCCGAATTATATATTGAAGCGTTAATTTTTTCGTCGGAACAAAGTATCCGCATCGAGGAAATTATCTATTGTCTCCAATCAGTTTTTGAGCGGGATTTCACCAGGGAGGAAATCATTACCAGCCTCGGTAATATCAAACTAAAATACCAGGATGGTAACCTGGCCATTGAGCTGATTCATATCGCCAATGGCTACCAGTTTCTGACCAAGAAGGAGTATCATGCCGTCATCAACCTTCTGCAGATCCAACGGTCCAAAAAGAAGCTTAGTCCGGCGGCGCTGGAGACCTTGTCTATCATTGCTTACAAGCAGCAGGTGACCAAACTGGAGATTGAACAGATACGTGGGGTAAACAGCGATTACTCTATCCAGAAGCTACTAGAAAAGGATCTGATCACTATCATTGGCAAATCGGAAACAGTTGGCCGGCCAATATTATACGGACCGAGCCAGCAGTTTATGGATCATTTCGGCATTAACAGCCTTAGCGAGCTGCCGCAGATAAAGGACTTTACAGACGATTCGGCGTCCATCGGTGAGCAGTCAGAATAATTTTTAAATGTATTTTCTTTGAAATTGATTTTAATTATTTTTGGAATACGGAGCACAAGGCAATGGAGCCAAATGCTGTCGACCCAACTTAATTTAACTATATACTGATTTACAACTAATTTCATCGAAATGGCAACGCCGAAGAAACCAGTTAAGAACGATACGAGTGCCAAGGGCCCTGGCGCAAAGAAGGATGAAAAACGAGCTGAATCTCCTGCAAAAAAACGCGTTGTCGACGATGATGATGACGAGGATTATGACATACCGCTTGATGATTTGGGCCGGTATGAAAACTTCGATAATTACGACGAAGACGACGACTATTAATATTGATCCTGACTAACAACAAAATAAGATATTTAGCATCCGGAACCCCCTTCCGGATGCTTTTTTATATCCAGCCAATAGCATTACCTGATGAAGATTACCGAGGTTACTGATAAACGAACCCAAAAAGCCTTTCTTGATGTGGCCCGCGTTATTTATAAGGGTGACCCAAACTGGATATGCCCGTTGGATATAGATATAGCAGCAGTTTTTGACCCGGAAAAGAACAACTTTCATCAGCATGGCAAGGCCACACGCTGGATAATGACAGACGATAACGGCAATTTAATTGGCCGGGTAGCCGCGTTTATCAACGAAAAAAAAGCCTATAACTACGAGCAACCGACCGGCGGCATGGGTTTTTTTGAATCGATTAATGATGAAAAAGCCGCCTTCCTGCTTTTTGATACGGCTAAAAACTGGCTAAAAGCCAATGGCATGCAAGCCATGGACGGCCCAATCAATTTTGGCGAGAACGACAACTTCTGGGGTCTGCTATCAGAAGGGTTTACCCCGCCCTCCTATGGAATGAATTACAACCCGCCGTATTACAAAAAATTTTTTGACGATTACGGCTTCAAAACCATGTATGAGCAGATCACCAATCATGTGAATGCTCATAAGCCATTCCCTGAGCGTTTTACTAAAATTGCCGAATGGGTAGCTAAGAAACCGGGGTATGAATTCAAACATTTTGAATCGTCCAAAATCGAAAAGTTTGCAGCGGATTTTATCGAAATCTATAATGACGGCTGGAAAGACTTTGAAAACTTTGTACCTATAACCCACGCCACCATCATGGAGAGCTTCCGCAAAATGAAGCCCCTGATGGACGAAAGGCTCATCTGGTTTGCCTATGTCGACGGTGATCCTGCATCGTTTGTGGTGATACTACCGGATGCCAACCAGATGTTCAAAGACATTAACGGTAAGCTGAACCTGATTGGAAAATTGAAATTTGTCTATCACCGGTGGCGTGGCGTAAAGCGCATGAGGGCCATTGTGATGGGCACAAAACAGAAATATCAGAAGCACGGCCTGGAGTCGGGCATGTTTATCAAGCTCAAAGAATATATCTTGCCTTTAAAGCAATATGACGAACTGGAGCTATCCTGGGTAGGTGATTTTAACGACAAAATGATCGCTTTACACCATGCCATGGGCGGGGTGTTTGGGAAAAAACACCTAACTATGCGTTACATTTTCCAGTAGGTAGCCGGTAGTTGAAGCTGTGATATTAGGCTGTAACTTTTGCGTGCCGGAGTTCCTCAAAAAGCTCGATCACTTTCTTCTGCAGATCGATAACTTCGGCTTCCCGGTCCATCAGCTTCTTATTAACGGTCTCCAATTCGTTAATAAATTTCTGATCCTGTTCCGAGTCATTAAACGTAAGTAATTGTACGACAGTCATGTCAAACAACACCGCGATTTGTTCCAGCCTAGATAAATTAATATCAGTTATCCCAGTTTCAATTTTTGAGAAGGCAGGAATAGAGATGTCGAGCTTTTTTGCTACATCTTCCTGGCTCCATCCTTTCTGGTGGCGGAGTAACCTGATTTTTTTACCTAATGCTTTCATTTGTCCTTTTTTGTTTGGATAAGGTTTCTCAGTAGTTAATAAAGTTACAAAAAATATCGATATCAAAAATATTATTGTTCAAAGTTATAATATTTTTACAGAAAGTGCCTTTAAATCAATGCCCCCGAAATTTCCAGAGCTCATCATCAGTAAATTTGCGTCTTTATAATCCAGCTTTTCCAGGTAATTCGTAAGTTCCTGAGGGTCGTTAAAGAACAACAAGTCATCTCTTCCGAAGGCAGTATTCACCGTTTCCGAGCCGTATGGCGACATTTTTTTCTGTTCAAACGTTTTCTTGTCTATGAAAACTATCGCTGTATCCGCTTCGTCCATCGTACCAGCATACTGCTCCAAAAACTCTTTGTTCAAACTGCTGAAGGTGTGCAATTCGATGCAAGCTACGAGCTTTCGTTCCGGAAATTGAACCCGAACGGCGTGAATTGTCGCTCTAAGTTTCGACGGAGCGTGCGCAAAGTCTTTAAAAAAGTTTGCATTTTCGTTCTTGCCAACCAACTCAAGCCGGCGGGCGGCTCCCTTGAAACTACCTATATAAGTATAAAATTCTTCCGTTCCCACACCCAGGTTCCGGCACACCAAACGTGCTGCCTCCAGGTTCAGCAAATTGTGCTCGCCAAATACTTGCAGCGGGCATTCTTTCCCGCCAACTATAATATTAGTGACTCCATATTTAATATTATATGCGGGCAAATTGTAGGGAATTTTTTCGACTTCGGATTGATCCCCGGCTGCCACTTGTTTTACCTCACTATCAGATTCGCTGTAGATCAGCTTTCCACCCGGCCGGATGGTTTTAACAAAGAGCCTGAACTGCTCAACATAGCTATCAAACGTCGGGAACACGTTGATATGATCCCAGGCAATGCCGCTAATGACGCCTATATCTGCCTGATACAGATGGAATTTAGGCCGACGATCAATGGGCGAAGAAAGATATTCGTCGCCCTCAATCACAATAACCGGGGCTTCTTCACTTAGCTTAACCATCGTTTCAAAACCTTCAAGTTGGGCTCCTACCAGGTAATCAAAATCCTTGCCTGCACTCTTTAAAACATGCAGTACCATGGAAGTAATGGTGGTTTTACCGTGGCTGCCACCAATAACTACGCGCAACTTATTTTTTGAATATTCATAAATATATTCCGGATAGGAATATATCCTGAGTTCCAGTTCCTGTGCTTTTAATAACTCAGGATTATCGGCACGGGCGTGCATGCCTAGAATAACTGCATCAATATCTTTCGTGATCTTTTCGGGGTACCATCCCTCCTTCCCGGGTCGCAAACCAAATTGTCCAAGCCGTGAAGCAGAAGGTTCGAACAAAACATCATCTGAACCGGTTACCTGGTATCCTTTTTTTGCAAGCGCGATAGCCAGGTTGTGCATAGCGCTGCCACCAATGGCAATAAAATGTATCCTCATCAAAATCTAAGCTGCCACAAAGAAACGCAAATCCGGCTGTTTTGGCAAAGCTCTTATTTCAACAATAGCACCGGGATAGCCGAATGTACGGTTAATTCGCTGGAAACACTATTATGCAACAGCGACTGGAAGAAACTATACTTATGCGGCAAAGCTATAACCATTTCGGCTTTATGTTTTTTGGCGAAGTCGAGGATGCCGTTGATCACGTCATCCGATTCGTTGTAGAAATATTTAGGGTGATATTCCTTCAGCATTTTGTGCAGAACTGATTCTTCGGCCAGTTGCTGCGGATCGGCATTCTTGTGTTTAGCCTGCCTGTCTATATTAACAACAAAAAGCTCGACATCATGCCGCTCCAGTAAATTCCGCA
>JAICXZ010000028.1 GCA_025934475.1 Mucilaginibacter sp.
ACTTCTTACTTTATGGCTAACATCAATTCAAAGGGAACTGAGCAGCATACCTATGATGCTATCGTTATCGGGTCGGGCATAAGCGGCGGTTGGGCGGCAAAAGAACTTTGCGATCACGGACTTAAAACCCTGATCCTGGAACGTGGCAGAAATGTGGTGCACCTGAAGGACTACCCAACCTCAAGAAAAGGTCCCTGGGAGTTTCCACATCGTACCCACGAGCCTTTGGCGGTTATTGAAGCAAGCCCGATTGTATCGAGATGTTATGCCTTTAGTGAGGCGAGCCAACATTTTTTTGTAAAGGATAAAGAGCATCCCTATGTACAGGACAAGCCGTTTGATTGGATAAGAGGATACCAGGTGGGCGGAAAATCCTTGTTGTGGGCAAGGCAAACGCAGCGCTGGAGCAAATTTGATTTTGAAGGACCCGGCAGGGATGGCTTTGCTGTTGACTGGCCGATAAGGTATGACGATATAGCACCGTGGTATAGCCACGTAGAAACATTTGCAGGTATTGCCGGCAATAAGGACGGATTGGAAACGCTGCCCGATGGTGAGTTTTTACAGGCGTGGGAAATGAATGCCGTAGAAAAGGACATGACCAAGCGCATTAATGAGCATTATAAGGGCCAGAGGAATGTGATTATTGGACGCTGTGCCCATTTAACCAAACCAAACCCCATTCATTTGCAACAGGGGCGAGGGCAATGCCAGGCACGCAGCCTTTGCGAACGTGGATGCCCATTTGGAGGATATTTTAGTTCGAACGCATCTACAATTCCCTGGGCGTTGAGAACCGGCAACCTGACCGTGAGACCCGATTCAGTGGTGCATTCTATCATTTATGACGAGAAGAAAGGTAAGGCTGTTGGAGTGAGGGTAATCGACGCGCATACGAAAGAGGCGACTGAGTTTTATGCGAAGATCATCTTCCTAAATGCCGCCACGATGAACAGTAACCTGGTGATGCTTAATTCTACTTCATCGCGTTTCCCCAATGGTTTGGGTAACGACAGCGGCGTGCTGGGCAAATACGTGGCATTCCATAACTATCGGGGTAATGTTTTTGCCTCGATGGACGGCTACCTGGATTCCTATTATTATGGTCGCCGGCCAACGGCTATCATGATGCCGAACTTCAGGAATGTTTACAAGCAGGAGATGGATTTTCAGCGGGGATATATGACATTCTATTCCGTGCAGCGCCAGGGGTGGGGTCATGAAACAGACGGTATTCAACTAGGTGGCACATTTAAGGATAATATAGCCGAACCGGGAAGCTGGGGGATTTATACCCAGATGCAGGGCGAGACTATTCCAAAGGAAACCAACCATGTAAGCCTGAGTAAAGATCAAAAAGATGATTGGGGTATACCATTGCTTAAAGCATCCGTTGTATATGACGACAACGATGTGAAAAGCATGAACGACTTTATAGATCAGGCTGCGGAAATGCTCGATATTGCCGGTTGCAAAAACATCGTTAAACACGATACTCAACAAGCACCCGGACTAGATATCCACGAAATGGGCGGCGTCCGCATGGGCAAGGATCCGAAGACCTCAATATTAAATTCCTGGAACCAGGTACACTCTTGTCCCAACGTTTTTGTGACCGATGGTTCCTGTATGGTGTCAACCAGCACGCAAAACCCATCGCTTACTTTTATGGCAATCACCGCACGTGCGGCAAATCATGCGGTGGAGGAGCTAAAGAAAGGGAACCTGACGTAGGAGGTGTTTTTGTCCATAGTCCATGGTCCATAGACCATGGTCTCGCAACATCGACCATTGACCATGGACTATCGACTGTACGCACCTTTCCACTCCCTCTTTGCCCTTTCCGCTGCATTCTGTAATTTAGTCCGATGAAGTTGTCTAAATACCTGCCTTTCGCTTTAGCCGCCCTGTTGCTAATAGCCTGCAATTCAAATAAAAGCAATGTTCCGATAGTTGGTTTTGTCGACGCGTTTGAAGACGCTACCGTGGGGCAGGCGCGGACAGGTTTTACCGATGCTTTGAAGAAAAACGGCTTCGGCGAAGATCAACATACTGTCAAAATTGAATATCACAATGCACAGGGTGATCAGCCGACATTATCATTGATCGTTAATCAATTCGTGTCCGAAAAGGTCGATCTTTTGGCTACCTGTACAACACTATCAACAGTTACTGCCATCCAGAAAACTAAAACCATTCCGGTATTTGCTATGGTATCACCAACTCCCGAACGGATGAATGTAGTGAGCTCTACAGGCGCTAATCCGCCAAACCTGTTCGGAGTAGTGGAGGATTTGAATTATATCGATACTTCTTTTAATATTATCACCACGTTGCTAAAGCCCAAGGGCAGCAAGCTGGTTATCGGAATGATTTATAATCAATCGGAACCACAATCGGCCGATGCTGTGAACCGGCTTAAGAGTCTGGCTTCGAAATCGAATGTAACATTGGAAGTACTGCCGCTTAATAACTCTGCAGATGCGCAATTGGTGACAAGGTCGCTTTTGTCGAAACATATCGACGCTTTTTTTGCATTGCCCGATAATAGTGTATTTGCCTCATTCGAGACGATATCGAAGAGCTGCAACGAAGCAAACGTACCGATATTCACCAGTGAGGCCGGTTTGGTAAAACGTGGAGCGGTGGCTGCCTTCGGCGCCGATATGTACCTTTGGGGTTACCAGGCGGGCGAGCAGGCAGCTCAATTCCTGAAAACGCATAAAACCGATGGGTTAATGCCCGAAATGGTAAAGGTGCGGAAACGGGTTTATAACCCGGAGGCCGCCAAAAAATATCATATCACCGTGCCGGCTAATTTTGAAGCTGTAAAATAATGGATTTCTACCTCGCGGCGCTTATTCAAGGACTTTGCTTTTCGGCAATAGCACTAGGTATTTTCATTTCGATGAAGATATTCAATATCCCTGATATCACTACCGACGGTAGCTATACCCTGGGCGGCGTGGTAACAGCTAAGCTGCTGATGGCGCATCAACCAGTGTTTGTTGTGCTGCCTGTGGTGATTGTTGCCGGAGCCCTTGCTGGAGCAGCAACCGGCATAATCCACACCAAATTAAAGATCAACGCGCTGCTTGCGGGTATCTTGGTAATGACAGCCTTGTACTCGATCAACCTGAGTATTATGGGGCGATCGAATATCCCGATCAATAGCGTGTCGACCATCTTCTCGCTAATCAATATCTCTGCCAATCCAAATAATAATACTTTTTGGATACTGATTGTCTTCGTCGCTATTATCACTGGAGTTATCGGCTATTTGCTTAAAACTGATTTTGGAATAGCGATGCGTGCCGCAGGAAACAGTGAGTCGATGATTCGTGCCCTCGGCGTTAATACCGACCGCATGAAAATCATCGGCCTTGCACTAGCTAATGCGCTTACCGCCTTGAGTGGGTTCCTCGTAACACAGTTCCAGGTATTTGCGGATATTAATATGGGCATTGGCATCGTAATCATGGGATTAGGATCAGTTATTATCGCTGAAACGTTGATCAATTGGTTTAGGATCACATCGGTATGGCTGAGTTTAGTCTTGGTTCTATCGGGTGCTGTGATCTTTCAAATGGTGCTGGCGTTTACACTTAGCAGCGGTGTTGATCCGACTTTGCTTAAGTTGGTAACTGCGGTATTTGTACTGCTTATCGTCAGTCTGCCTCGCTTATCTTTTAAAGGCTCATCATGATCGACATTACACAGGTTCATAAAGTATATAATAGGGGTAAAGCCAACCAGGTAAACGCCGTTAATGGCGTCGACCTGAAGATCAGTGAAAAAGAATTTTTGGTGATTGTCGGATCAAATGGCTCAGGCAAAACAACTTTGCTCAATCTGGTTGCAGGAAGCGTTTTGCCCAGCTCCGGCGACATCTCGATCGATGGTAATAATGTAACTAAAAAAGCCGATTACCGCCGCAGTGAATGGATAGCCCGTGTATTTCAAAATCCGCTAAGCGGCACAGCTCCCGATCTGAGTATTCTCGATAATTTCCGTCTGGCGGCTATCCGCACAAAGCGGAAGGGTTTGTCTATCGGCATTAATCCTCAATTTAAAAAAGACGTTAAAGACAAGATCGCTACGCTGGGTATGGGCCTCGAAAATAAGACAGAGCAATTAATGGGGACCTTATCAGGGGGCCAACGGCAGGCGCTTACGCTGCTGATGAGTGTGATGGATACTTGTCGTGTCTTGTTGTTAGATGAACCTACCGCGGCACTAGATCCGCGCTCTGCAGATATTGTGATGAACACTGCTGACAAGCTGGTGAAAGATTTTGGACTGACTGCTATTCTTGTAACTCATAATTTGAAAGATGCCTTCGTTTATGGTAATCGTATTATTCAAATGAGCGAGGGAAAGATCATTAAAGATTTGAATGAGCAAAAAAAGATCGCCCTGAAACAGAATGATCTGTTTGATTGGTTTGCATAGCATCTGGCTACTAAAGATTTGACAACTTTTCAAAAGTTGTCAAATCTGAATTAATACAAAAACTTCATTGATCCCGATTGTTTAATGATGTATGGAAAGACACTTCGAGCCCATTGATGACGCTTACGAATTGACCGAGGGCGCAATTATTAAAGGTAAAGATCAGGACGAGCTTTTTCAATTAGGGCCCTATGATCCTGATAAAAAGGCTTATGATGCAACGCCATACCAGGATGGTGTGAGTTTTAGTGATTTTACAGTCGTGATCACAGAAGACGAGCTGATGGATAATTACTTAATCGAAAGCAAAAAGGGCGATGACGAGGAAGCTGCGGACGATGGAATGCTTTCGGATAGTTTGTAGGTGCTCGCCATTTGCTTCTTTGTCTGAATCAGAATGTTCAGAGTTTGTAAATTTTCAGAATTCTGCTCATTCTTTAATTCTGTAAATTCTGATTCCGACAAAAATGAGCTACACTAATAAAATCCCTGCCAATTTCCTTATCTTTGCAAAAAATATTAATACAATGCTACGCCTCAATCTGATACTCCAATCACTCCTGATGTGGCCCATAGGCTCACAGCAGAAGGGCTATGCATTGCAAAAACTCTTCTGCTTCGCGGTGCGATAGTTTTATCCGCATCGATTCCAAAGACTAATTTATTATTTTATTGTGCTCCTGAAAAGGGGGCGAATTTTATTATTATGGACATTTATTTATCTACAGAAGAAAAGTATATAAAAGCTGTTGACAAGCTATGGTACGGCAATAATAGGAAAGCGCTGAGATTGCTGAACGAAATTGTTGCCGATGATCCGTTCTATGCCAAGGGACATTACCAGCTAGGTAAGCTTTACTATTACGAGATAAAGGACTACCAGGCAGCGGGCTATCATTTCAGGACCTGCACCGAACTGGCGCCCGATTTCCCGGATGTGTACTACCATTACCTGCATTTAGTGGTTTTCCTTAATATGGAAAAAGCTGTGCAATCAGTAAAAGAAAAGGCGCTTACTGTACCCGGCGTAGACACGGCCTCTGTTTACAATCTTGCAGCATTATATGCCGAGAAGCAAAGGGATTGGAATACCGCGCTTGAAGGTTATCGCCAGGCTGCCATGGATACGACTTCAAAAGCCGAAAAGGATAATATTGAAGAAAGTATCGTACGTGTTAAGGCTAAGAAGAAGCAGGGTAAAAAGAAGAGCAGCGAGATGTACTAACTAAAAGGAGCCCGGTTTTCGGGCTCTTTTAGTTTAAAAGATTTATTTCTTGTAAGTGATCTTATAGATCGTTCCTTTATTATCATCGCTTACATAAAGCGAACCATCCGGGCCCTGTGCCAATCCGCAAGGGCGGTGGATGGCCGACCCTTTAGCTTTTTGCTCGGCAGTACCAGCAAAGCCATCGGCAAAAACTTCCCATTTGCCTGAAGGCCTGCCATTAACAAACGGCTGAAATACTACGAAGTAGCCAGCCTGTGGTTCTGGTGCGCGGTTCCAAGAGCCATGGAAAGCTATGAACGCGCCGTTTTTATATCTTGCAGGGAACTGGTTGCCGGTATAGAACAGCAGTCCGTTAGGAGCGAGGTGACCTGGATAAGCCGCAGCCGGATTGATCGCATTCTGACCGCCTTCTTTCTGGCCATCGCCACCATATTCGGGCATTAGCATCTTTTTGTGCTTCTGCCAGTCGTAGTACATGTAGGGCCAGCCGGCGTTGTCGCCTTTTTTCAGAGCATACATACATTCGGCAGGTAGTTCGGCGTTTTGTTTTGCTGTAAAATATTGGGGAAACAGATCATTTAATTGATCACGGCCATGCTGCATCACAAAAAGTTCGTTGTCCTGTTTGTTCCAGTCGAGGCCTACTACATTTCTCAAGCCCGTAGCGTAACGCACACCGTCACCATAGTGCTGGTTCAGTTTATTGGCACTGAACTGCCAGATACCACCTGCTGAATCCAGGATAGGGCAGCCCTTTTGACCAGGCGAACCTTTTGTACGATCCTTTACCTGGCAGGCATTGGAATAAGCGCCGATGTTAACATACAGATGTCCAGCATTATCCAGTGTAATCGCTTTTGCCTCGTGCTCATGACGGTTTAGCAATCCTTCAACTACGGTTTCACGCTTATTCGGATCGATCACTTCGTTTTGAGCGTTTAATTTATAACGGTATACATTTTCATCCGACGACGCATACAGGTAGCCATTTTTTACAGCAATACCGGTTCCACCGAAATCGCCGAAGCCCATTTTTACCTCTGCTTTATCACCGTTTTGATGCAGCAACAGGATGCCCTTGCCGTGCTCCGGACCGCGAAGTTTAACATAGATCTCATTTTGCGGCGTCACGGTAATGTGCCTGGCACTGCCAATATTATCTGCAATAATAGCCGCGCTAAAACCTGCCGGAATGGTTAAACCGGCATTGCCGGCATCAGGACGACTAGGGTTATTGTGTTTTTTGACGTCGGTTTTTAAAGCGACCAGCGCGGTCAATCCAAAAACCGCCAATAAGGACAGCAGAATTGTCCCGGGGATTCTCTTTTTCATAACAGTTGAAGTGTTGTTTGATAACCAAAGTTAAAGGTTTGTGTGACAAATGCTGATGTGCGTTTTGTATCAATAAAATGACATAGTGCCCAGAGCGTAGCTATTTTAATTTAAAATGACAATTGCAGGGTAGGAAAGTTTGATTGCAGCAGCAAGACGCCCTGAACCGGAAGGTGAAAAAATTTCATCTATAATTCATATTGTAAAATATAATATTCTGTTATTTTTTGATTAAATAAAATATTATTCTTATTTATAGGTGGTTTGTGTTTTATAGTGTTGATATATTAAACCTTTTCAAACTGCAACGATCATAGATATAAATTGATAAGAAAATGAAAAAGTTATTATTTATATCAGCAATAGCAATGAGCGGTTTATTTTATAACACTGCAAATGCACAGATCAGGTTACATGTAGGTGTTCATTTTGGTGGCGCCCCAATTGTGGTGTCAGAGCAGGCTCCGGTAGTTTATGATGATCAACCGGTAGCCTATAATGACAATAACGATGATTATTACTACTTGCCGGATGTCGACGCTTACTATAACGTTGGTCAGCAATGCTACTACTATAACGACGGCGGTTCGTGGGTATCAGCAGCTTACCTGCCAGGTGCTTACCGGGATTATGACTGGAGGTCATGCCGCCGCTACGAAGTTCGTGCACCACGTCCATATATGCATGCCGATTTTTATCGCAACAGGTTTAACGGTGTAGCCTTCAACGGAAGGTGGGATAACAGGGCATATGATCGCGGATATGTAACGGCTTACCATAGCAACCGTGACTTCAATTACGGTGGATACGGCGACCGCAGAGTTGATGACCGTCGCTTTGAAGATCGCAGATTTGATCACGGCTGGAGAAACGATAACCGTCACTATGATCGTGGACGCGACAACCGCGACTGGAACGACCGTCACGAAAGATAATTTCCCCCAATATATATGCCTAATAATGTGGCCATCCGCTAGCTACCGGATGGCCTTTTATGTTATACGGGGTGACGAGCAGGGGATTCAGACGTGCTCATGCTTTCCAATCTGCTCCACAAGTTCATCGACCCAACTCGAAAAGTAAGGCTCGGTGCCGTCTATCCTCACCCAATCGCCCTGTTTATCTTTGCCGATTATCAGATGTAAGGTTCCGTCGATCGATTGAAAATCATAGGCCTTCCCATACTGAGCGTAGTCAATTGGTGTTACAATGCCTTCTATCGGATTATCCGATCCGGTAAGAAAAGCTTCGAATTGTTCTTTCATAATAGGTTCGTGTCAGATGTGATAACACTTGGTAAAAATATTATGTTTGACTTTGGCGATATATGATATTAATCATTATCGCTTATTTTTACCGCCGTGGAAAATGTAACGCCTGATCGCACCGTCCTGATCGATATTGTGAAAACCCCAATGCCCTTTGGTAAATACAAGGGCACGCTGATTTGCGATCTGCCGGTTTATTATCTTGAATGGATGAAGAACAAGGGCTTCCCGCCCGGCAAAATGGGGATGATGCTCTCAACCACCTACGAGATCAAGATCAATGGGCTTTCGAAAATATTGACGCTGATAAAAAATCAGCTGTAAGGTTGTTTTGTTATTGCCGTCTAATGACAATATCAGACAACTGTCCATGCTAAGTTTGCGTAGGTCTGTTAAAATCTGATAAACACAATTATGAAAAAACTATCAATATATTTTGCAGTGATATTACTGTACTGCGGTTGCGCCGGTGCGCAAAATCATGATTTTGCTTCTGTGCCACAACCTAAAGCGGGTGAGGCCGTTGCCACATTTGGCGGCGGATGTTTCTGGAGCATGAGCGAGGCACTATCTGAACTGAAAGGAGTTGATAAAGTGGTGTCGGGATATGCCGGCGGCACAACCAAAAATCCCACTTATGAAGATGTTTGCACCCGCGAAACCGGCCATGCCGAAGTAGTGCAGGTGTATTATGATCCTAAAGTATTAAGCTTTGAGACGTTGGTGCATGGTTTCTTTTTTGCACATGACCCTACGGAAGTAAACCGCCAGGGTCCTGATGTAGGCACTGATTATCGCTCCATAGTCTTTTCTCGCAACGACCAGGAAAAGGCTGTTATCCAGGATGAGATCAAAAAGATCAATGCTTTGAAGCATTATTCCGGATCGATAGTAACACAGGTTGAGCCATTCAAGGTTTTCTATCCGGCTGAGAAATATCACCAAGGCTATTACCGCCTTCACCTGGGCGAGAACCCCTATTTAAGTTCTGTTTCTGAACCTAAAGTCGAGAAATTCAGAAAGGCAATGAAAGCCGAGCTTAAGCCGGAGTTCCAGAAATAGTTGATTAAGTTTTAAGTGGTTGGTTAAGGTGATTGGGTTGCAAAACCTAACCCAATCACCTTAATCCAACCCAATCAACCATTCAACCCCTACAGATAATTTATCGATTGTGGCCCCTGGTTAAACAGGAGATCTATGATGCTCAAGTTTTTGATAAAGCCGTGCCGGTCTTCAAAAAGCTGATAATAGGTTTTTTGAGGATAGGCCGATGGTTTTTTAGGATGGATAGTTTTGCGCAGATCCTTTAAATCCGCATATTCTTCTTCGTAGGTTGTGGTGAATTTGAGCGTTGTCTTTATTTTGAGCAAATTCAATATCAGGCGCAGCAGTTTCTCGTTGAAGTCGAACAGGAACTGCTCTTTAGTTTCGTAAAATATAGCAAACTCGTCTTCGTAGTATTCAAAATAAGCTGACCGTCGATAACATCCCTCCAGGCTCATCCAATGCAGGCGCTGCCAGCGAAAATCATAACTGATCTTTACATCTTTTACTGGTGTGTGCACCTTGGAGCCTTTAACTACGGGCACCACGAGTGTCAGCATGCCATCTGGTGAATAGATATTAGCGCGATTACGATAGGTTTGCTTGGGAAAGTGCTCATGCTTTTCGATGATAAAATCCGGGTTGTAAATATTCAACTCTGTGAAATATTCAACCGGCGGGAGATAAAACATGGGCAGCACAGCGCCATTCTCGATCATATACTTTATTTTTGTGCCAAAATTCGGATAAAATAATGATAAAAAGAGGGTTTTCATACCTCGGTGTTAGTTTTCTATACCTCCTTTCCCTGTTGCCTTTTTGGTTTTTGTACCTGGTATCCGATCTGCTTTTCGTTATTCTGTACTACCTGGTGGGCTACAGGCGAAACGTGGTGCAGGAAAATTTGAGAAACTCATTTCCTGAGAAATCGGAGCAAGAGCGGAAGACTATCGAGAAAAAGTACTTTAAATACATGGCCGACCTGATGATGGAGACGATCAAATCGGTCAGCATGTCCAAAAAAGAGGTTAAACGCCGGATGGTATGTACTAACCCGGAATTGGTAGAGCATTATTTCAAACAGAATAAAAGCATCCTTGCGGCCGCCGGGCACTATGGTAACTGGGAAATGGCCTGCCTTGATTTTGGATTTTTAACCGATAAAACCAAATTAATAGTTTACAAGCCTCAGTCGAGTGAGGTTTTTACGGATTTTATCAACAAAACCCGTTCGCGATTTGGAGCGATCATGATCTCGATGCGGCAAACGCTGCGCAAAATGATAGAATATAAGAACGAGTTAACCTTTACGGTGCTGGCGGCCGACCAGACGCCGGCGAGGAATGAGGCGCTTTATTTTACTACTTTTTTAAATCAGCCCACCGCAGTGTTTATTGGTGTCGAAAAGTTAAGTACTATAAGAGATTGCGTGGTGATATTTTACAGGATTGACCTTGTAAAACGCGGCCATTACACCTATACGCTTGTGCCTCTCATCGAAAATCCGAAAGAGACCAAACCGTTCGAGATCACCAAAGCGCAGATTGGTTATCTTGAAACTTTGATCAAAGAAAGACCCGAGTATTGGCTGTGGTCGCATCGGAGATGGAAGATTAAACCCGGCGATGTTGCTAAGCCCGTGTTTTTTGATTAATGCCCCTTCTCGCTATGTCCGATTAAAAACCTATAATTGCACCAAAGTTTCGGCTGCTGCCGGCTGATAAATGCTCAATGACAAATACGCCTAAAGTTGCCGTTGTTATCCTGAACTGGAACGGTATCAAACATCTTCGCGAATTTTTGCCCTCGGTACTAGCCTCAACCTGGTCCAGCCTGGATATAATCGTGGGGGATAATGGGTCGACAGATGATTCGGTGGCGTTTTTGCAACAGAATTTTCCTTCAGTACAAATCATTCAAAACGATAAGAATTATGGCTTTACCGGGGGGTATAACCGCGTGCTCGAACAAGTGGACGCTGATTATCTCATCCTGCTCAATTCAGATGTTGAAGTTCCTGCAGGCTGGATAGAACCGGTAATAGCCCAAATGGAAAGCGACCCGCTGATAGCTGCAGCTGCGCCAAAGATAAAGTGGTATGCCGAAAAGGATCAGTTTGAACATGCCGGGGCCGCGGGCGGATTTATTGATGTTTATGGCTATCCTTTTTGTCGCGGGCGTATATTTTACGAGATAGAGAAGGACAAAGGGCAGTACGAACAATCCGACGAGATTTTCTGGGCATCGGGCGCTGCGATGTTTGTGAGGGCCAAATGCTGGCGCGAGGCCGGTGGTTTCGACGACCGATTCTTTGCGCACATGGAAGAGATAGATCTTTGCTGGCGCTTAAAGAACATGGGTTATAAGGTGATGTATTGCGCCGAGTCGGAGGTATACCACGTTGGCGGTGGGACCCTGAATACCGAAAATCCCTTCAAGACCTATCTCAACTTCAGGAATAATCTGCTGCTCCTCAAAAATAACCTGTCTATATGGCGGGCTATGGTCGTTATATTTATCCGTTTCTGGATGGACCTGTTGGCGATATTTCGCTTTCTGAATGAAGGTAAACGCAAAGACGCCTGGGCCATCAGTCGAGCTCATCAAAACTTTGTGGTGCAGCTGTTTAAAGGCGGCGGCCCTAAAGCCAGATACAAACGAAGCAACCTGCACACCTTAAAAGGCATTTATCGGCGCAGTATCGTTTGGGACTTCTTTATGAAAAAGAAGCACACGTTTGATGCCCTTGATCCTACGGATTTCTACTAGCTTTTTGGCATTTCGATGCCTTGCTTTTTGAAAGCACCCGAAATATCGCTTAAGATTCGGCTCCTCAATTCCATATAGTGCGAAATGTCGGCTGCCCAGAAAAGTACCCTGAAATCAATCGATTTATCAGTAATGCCGTTTAGAAATACCTGCGGCTCAGGACTCAGCATAATATCATCCCGGTTGCACAGTAAATTCTTCAGCGTTTCGGTTACTTTGCTGATTTCGGTACCCGATGCTACGCTGATCAGGATCTCGACACGCCTGTTGGTGTTACTCAAGGTCCAGTTTACCACATTCTGTGATATCAGGTCGCCATTGGGTATGATCACTTC
>JAICXZ010000619.1 GCA_025934475.1 Mucilaginibacter sp.
ACCAGATGCCGGAACCGAAGGCAGCGGCGAATTATTCGAAACTGTGCGGAAGGGCCTGGCATTTTATACCAGCGGCGGGATGGGTTTTGTAGATGTGGAAGACGTAGCCAAAAGCATGATCGCGCTGATGAATGGCAACGTTACTGCCGAACGTTTCATTATCAGTGCGGAAAATCTCAATTATAGGGATATCACTACTCAAATTGCCAAATGTTTCGGGCGCAAACCGCCTACCATTTTAGCCAAACCCTGGATGATGGGACTGGCATGGCGATGGTCGAAATTTGCATCTTTTCTCCTGCATAAAGCGCCTGCGGTGGATAAGGTTTCGGCGCAATCGGCGTCGGTTGTACGGGCATTCGATAATAGTAAGATCAGGAAGGCGACGGGGATTGAGTTTAAGCCGGTAAGTGAATCGGTAAGAGCGGTTTGTGCCTCGCTTAGCTAGTCCGAACTAGGATTTTAAGATTCAAGGATGATGGGATTTTAGTTATTCGTAATACTTTAATCGTTTATTTTTAGATATTTTCGTATTCCCCGTAATCGAATCTGACATGAAGAGATCGATAGCTATTTGTTTGCTTTTCTTTTGCGGGTGCATTATGGCCTCTACGGAGCAACGTGAAGCCGATGAATCAGTGGAGCAATACACGCGCGAAACGTTGGGTAATCCGAAATATTTGGTGAGCGTGGGTTTTTCGTCAATAGAAAAGTTGCGATATCAGACTGCATTGGACTCATCGCTCAACTATGCGCATATCAAGGGCGATGACTACAAGAAAATGGAACAGTATGTTGACAGCGAAAATTACCAGCGGCCCGACCGCGCGCCGGGCAACATTCGCCAGCTGGACAGTATTGAAAAAAATAAACTATTCTATTACATACTCGATTACTCCTTCCGCGTCGACTCGCAGGGTCATAAAAAGCTAAAAAAATATCATTTTGAGCTGGATACTGCGTTTAAGGTATTGAAGATGACAGATATTACTTACGGCAGGGACACCAGGCAATTGCAGGAGCGCTAATTACCAATCTCTAATCTCCGGTCTCTAATTACTAACCCAGATTAGCATTTTGCCAAAATAAGCCACTTCTTTTTTACAAATTTACAAATGTGTAGCCAATACACTTAAAATCTGCGAAAAGCAAAATCAAATTTCGCACATTTGCAGTGCTCGTCCGCCCACGAACCCATCGCAGGCGGCTTCGTACCTGAATAAGAATGGATCAGTACTTTATTATCGATTTCGACAGCACCTTTACTCAAGTGGAGGCCCTGGATGAACTTGCACGTATTTCGCTTCGCAAACATCCCAATCGCGAAGAAATATATAAACAGATAGAGGATTTTACCAACGCAGCCATGGAAGGCAAGCTTTCGTTCAGCGAGAGCCTGGCAAACCGTGTCAAGCTATTGGAAGCAAATCGTGATCACCTGAAACAGCTGATCACACACCTGAAGAAGAAGGTTTCTACCTCATTTTCGCGCAACAGCAACTTCTTCAAACAACACCAGGATAACGTTTACATCGTTTCGGGCGGATTTAAAGAATTCATTACGCCCGTGGTGACCGACTATTTCATCAAGAGAGAAAATATCTACGCCAACACTTTTGTGTTCGACGAGAATGACAATATCATTGGCTACGATGCCGAAAATCCACTTTCGCAAGAAGGCGGTAAGGTAAAGCTGCTGAAGCAAATGAACCTGCAGGGCGAGATATTTGGTATTGGCGATGGTTATTCTGATTTCCAATTGAAGGAATCGGGATTAATCAAAAAGTTCTTCGCCTTTACGGAAAATATCGAACGTAAATCCGTGGCTGAAAAGGCTGACCATATAACGCCAAGCTTCGACGAATTCCTCTATATCAATAAGCTGCCGCGTGCTATTTCTTATCCAAAAAATCGCATCAAATGCCTTGTGGTTGGCAATGTGGGCGAAGAAGCGCTGGAGCAGATACGCAAGGAAGGCTATGATATCAGGCAAAAGGAAACTGTAGAGGACAGATACCTCGAAGAAGCCGGTGTATTAATCTGCGACGAAGCAAATCAGCCAACTCCAGAGCAACTCGAAAATGCCGAGAGACTCAAGGTTATCGGTTGCCTTGGTCGTGTAGCCAGTCGTAAATTATTAGAGACAGCTTGCGAGAACGGCATTATCATCTTCGATGATCCGAAAAACAACCCGCGCAACGAAGATTTTATTCCAAGGAGAGTAATTGGCTTCATGAACGAGGGTAAGACTCACATGAGCTGTAACTTCCCCGATCTGCAGCCACCGCGCAATGATAACGCGCATCGTATCATCCACATACATACCAACGTTCCGGGCATTCTTGCACAGATCAACGAAGTATTCGCACGCCACAACATCAACATCGTTGGCGAGTTCCTTGTAACAAATTCACAGATTGGTTATGTAATAACGGATATCCAGGCCGGCTATAGTCAGCATGTGCTTAACGAGCTAAAAGCGATAGATCATACGATCAAGTTCCGGCTTTTGTACTAGTCCATGGACCATGGTCGATCGTCCATAGCATTGCATAAGTGACTATGGTCTATTGACTATGGACTCAATTCTCCTCCTTAAACGGTATCACCAGCACCGGCACCTTCGAATGCCTCACCACGTGTTCGGCTACACTGCCCATTAAGAGTCGGTCGATGCCCGTGCGGTTGTGGGTTCCCACGACTATCAAATCAGCCCCAAACTCGTTAGCACAATCAATGATACCGTCGGCTTTTGAACCGTATTCTGTAAAATGGGTTACTTTCAGGTCGCTGCCGTAAGTATTGACAGTGCGCTGTATAATATTATCTGATGACTCTTTCTGTATCCTTATAAATTCAGGGTCGTTGCCAATATTGGGTTCAAAAGGCGTCCCGCCCAAAATGTTGGTATCTGCTGATGAAGTTATGATGGGCTCCATTACATTTACAAGGCCCACATCTGCTTTATAAGCATGGGCAAGGTCAAAGCCAAAAGCAGCCGCATTGTCAGCATATTTGCTGTCGTCAATCGCGATAAGTATCCTGTTGATTTTCATGGTAATTGCTTAACTGTAAATTTACCCGTTTTGTTTCTGTTCTGCAAGGTTCTACCTTTGCTGCTATAAACTGAACTCATGCCAATTTCGCCTGAAATAGAGAAGCGCATTGCCCTCTTACAAGAAAAATATGAAGCCATGGGC
>JAICXZ010000047.1 GCA_025934475.1 Mucilaginibacter sp.
CCATTAGGTACGGTACGCGAAACGCCAACTGAATCGTAAGCAGTATAGCCGGCTTTTTGACCATTCACACAATTGAAATAGAAAGTGAGGTTACCACCTGCATGAGAAGTGGTGTCCCCCTCGGTCGAGCTGATATCCACCAATGAATCGGTGAAAAAACCGCATAGTGGCAGATTATTGTAGCAATGGCACAAACTGCGGGCACCCCTGAAGTTTACGGTATCAACACCGCCCATTAGGTTTACACCACCGTATGAACCGGAAATAGATTTAGCAAGATTAACCACCATTTGGTTGCTGAATGTCGCCATAGATTGAGGCGACGTTTTAGTAGTTGTAGTCTTTGTTGGCGCAGGTATATTTTCATTCTTGCGGCACGAACTCCACAGCACAGCAGCACAAGCCACAATCAGCAGTAAGGGTTTCAAAGCAATAGTTTTTTTGTAGGGTCTTTTTTTCATCGTTTTTTAACTAGGTGACAGAACTGATAAGCCAATTACTGTACCATAGTGATTTAGCGCCCTGATTTTAGTAATATTTGGAGTACGGTATTTATCTGCGATAATTAAAAAAGGCCTTTCTTGACACTGTTGAGCCTGTTTAGCTATTAGGTACACGAAATATTTACATAATCTCATGTTTTAAAGAATTTAACTACAAAAAGAAATTCCGGCCGGCACCAAATGGAAATTGGGGGAATTGTTTCCCCATTATTCGTAGGAAAAATGGCCCGAAATAATTCGCTGATTGTAATTTGACGCGACGTGTAGTATCCCGTATAATAAAACAATCCATCCCGCCGTCAGTTAACCTTATTTTAGGATAGTTACCCAATTGATTTCTTAACGTGCTATTTACCCCGGCTCACAAAATGCGTTGCCTGTATAGGCTTTTGCTGGTAATTTTATTTACCTGTATAATAACTTTTGCCCACGCACAGGTAGGTGCACCGGTTGATTCGCTGAAAGCCGACTCACTGGGTAAAAAAGGTAAGAAAATAAGCCCGCCACGCAGCTCCGGCATTAATAGTCAGTATGATTTCGGCGATCTTGCACACGATATTCTTCATCCGCACAAGAAGGCCGACTCGTTGCATAAACGTTCTGGCATCACCATAGTGCCCAACGTTTCGGCCAATCCAACAATCGGTTTCCAGGGAGGTATTAAAGCGGTTGGCGGTTTTAGGACCGATAATGACCCCAACACACTGATGTCAGTAGGCGCCACCTCGGCATCGATTACAACCAAGGGAATCATCTACTTTTATATTAATCACAACATTTTTACACCAGGCAATAAATGGAACCTGCAGGGCAACCTGGTTGTATCTAAAAGCATCACGCCCGATCATGGCCTGGGCATCGGTGAGGGCAAGGCCACGGATGATGCCGCCGAAAGCATCCTTGCTGACCCTGCACACAAAGGCTATGCGATCAAGTCTATCTACTTTAATTTCCGAGAGAAGGTGTACAAGCAGATTGCTAAGGGGCTTTTTCTTGGTGGAGGTATGTCATTTGAATTACGCCGGAATATGAAGTTGGGCGATACCGTTAATAACGCCACTCCGATGAGCGTTTATGATAATAAGTATGGCTTCCCTAAGGATCATTATACTTCCGCAGGATTTCTGTTCAATGTGGAGTATACATCCCGGGATAATCCCAACCGCGCCTACAAAGGTTTTTATATCGATGCAGGCGTCCGCGTAAACCAAACCTGGATAGGCAGCGATAAAAATGCTGTACAGTTTACCACCGATATCCGGAAATACATTAGTCTTTCCGAATCAAGTCCGGAAACAGTTCTTGCGCTGTGGAACTGGGGCTCGTATCTGGCCAGCGGTGCGTTGCCTTATCTGGAACTGCCTGGCACCGCAAGGGACGGCTCATTCCGAAGCGGCAGGGGATATACAGCACAGTATTTCAAAGGCACCCAGTTTAACGATACCGAGGCCGAGCTTCGCTTTCCAATTCTGGCCAATAAGTTCGTGAGCGGCGTTGTTTTTGGCAACCTGCAAACTGCCAACGACGAACAAGGCACTAAACTGTTCCAGGTATTTCAGCCGGGTTATGGCGCCGGTTTGCGCCTCCTGTTCAACAAAGTTACCCGCACCAACCTGGCCCTCGACTATGCCTGGGGACAGTTTGGTAATAAAGGATTTTTCCTGAATTTGAACGAAGCGTTTTAATAATATCAAGGTCATTCACTTCCTTCATTGCGTATTATTTTTCTGCAGTGACCATTATTCGAGGGCAATTGAAAATTTAACTAAAGATTAAGAAAATAATAATAAAAGCGACTTTGTTCCCGAACAACAGCTCCTATTTCGGGCGTTTTTTAACTTAAATTATCAATTCCTTAATATTCAGTCGTTTTGTATTAAAAAAATGTCATTTACACGAAAAAAAATGTGATTGGATGCATGATTTTTCGAAATTTTTTTATTTAATTTTATATCATCTAATCTTAACAAAACTACCGGGAGGCCACTATGAAAAATTTCCTATTATTTAATGATTTTTCGCCCGAAGCAGAACATGCTGCAGAACTCGCTCTGTTGCTCGCGGGCAAAACAAATTCAAACCTGTATGTATGGAACACGATCGAATACGAGGCAGTACCAGAAAAACGACTATTGATGGTGGGCGCCAGTGAGCACGTATCCGAAATTCATGCCGACAAACACACCTGGATCGAGAGACTGGAATCGAGGCTTAACTGGGAGACAGGTTTGAGGCCGGTAGTGCATTTTATTGAGGGGATAGATTACATGAGCGACAATGTCCTGTCAGTCGTCAAAAAATTTGACGTGGGGCTGCTGATCAGGGGCATAGCCGAGGGCCACGAACAGAAAAGGTATATTGAAGCCAGCATCTTAAAAAGCGCCACAAAATCGGGCTGCCCTGTATTGCTGGTACCGGAAGACTATCCTTACAAGATGTTTGAGAAGTTGGCTTACGCTACCGATCTGCGCTTCTGCCGCTTCGAGGTGGTAGCATTTATGACCCAGTTGGCAAAAACGCTTGATGCCGATATGCTGATCGCCAATATTTCCGAAAAAGGATTACCCCACATGGCTGAGAGCTACGCACAAGCAGTCTTTGAAGATGCTGTGGTTAATACAACCAACAAAGATCATATCTATTTCAGCAATATTAAGGAACGTAATGTACCCAAAGCGCTGGATATTATTGTGAACGAGATGAACAACGACCTGCTGGTCCTGGTAAACAACAAGTTCCACTTTAACGAATTGCTGGGCCACGAAACACCGTATGCCGTGCCGGAAAATATCCGGGTGCCGTTGCTGGTATTCCCATCTTAAGGAAAGATTTCTGCTAAAAGAAAGGGCCCGGTAATCGCCGGGCTCTTTCTTTTTCATATCAAATTTACTTTTGGGGCTTCAATGTCTGCCGCAGCGAACTGATATAATCAATTTTGCCGTTTTTAATGTGATTCAGATCGTGGTAGAATGTGGAGTCGATCTTGCCGTTTTTATAAGTATCAGTTTGTTTGTACCAGGTAAGCACCCAATCCTCTTTTTTGTCATTGGAATGCAAGGGAATGAAAGCCGCCATTTCGATCTTCGAACTGGTCAGGCTGTCCCGGTATTTATTAAAGAATTTAACCATGCTGTCGCGAGTCATCCTATGCTTGGAACCGTCGGTTTGATCCCATGCAATGGTGTCGGCAAAATAGGCTGAGGCGTTTTTCAGATTATTATTTTCCCAGTCTTTGTACGATTGCAGCACCGTTTGTACCAATTTGGCGCTGTCCGTGATAGCAAACGAAGAAGAATAAGTGGCCTTGTATGGCATAGAAACCGAATCCTTGCCGGCATCGGCGGTTTTGGCTCCCTTGCCGCAGGAAACAAGAGCCCCGGCGATAACCGGAATAGCCAGAAATAAGAGCTTTCTCATGTCAATAAGTTTAAAGTTGATTATTAGGTTGGTTAAATAAATATAGTATAACTTTTTGGATTACAGTAAAATAAATGTTTTATTGCACGATATTATTCGTTTATTATATTATTGAATATTAAAAATATTCAAATAGTATTTCGGGACGTTTAATGCAGTTTGTCGACATATTTTTGTTGCACTATCCTATATTTGCCTATTTTAGCGCTAAATGAAAAATATCTCTGTCAGGATCAAGGACATAGCCGAAAAAGCTGGAGTATCAACCGGCACCGTGGACCGGGTATTGCATAAGCGCGGCAAAGTAGCACCCGACGTGGAGCGCCGGGTATTGCAAACGCTCAAAGAGATGAACTACGAGCCCAACCTAATAGCGCGAGCGCTTGGCTCAAACAAGACTTATAACATCGCGGCCTTATTGCCGGACCCTTCCCATGATGCCTATTGGTGGGCGCCGAAAGACGGTGTTGAAAGCGCTGAAAAAGCCTTGAAACAATACGGCGTACAGGTGCAGCAGTACTTGTTTAACCCCTATGATGTTAATTCCTACATTGAACAGGCAAAACGTATAACCCAAAGCGGGACCGACGGTATATTTCTTTCGCCGATTTTTTACCGGGAAACTATGCCTTTCTTTAGCCAGTGGCAGGACCAAAATATACCCTATGTGCTGTTTAATACCCACATTCCCGAGGCAGACGCACTGAGCTATGTTGGACAGGATTCGTACCAGAGCGGTTTGCTGGCCGGCAAGCTGATCCATTATGGGCAGTCGCAGCCGTGCAGCATTTTGGTTGCCCACATTGATGAAGAAATAAGTAACTCGGCCCACCTCTTAAAGAAGGAACAAGGCTTTAGGGATTATTTCAGGCAAAACGACTCTGGTGGCGCTTATAAGATCACGGTTATCAGTCTTGATCATTCCAAAAAAGATGAATTCGACAGCAAGCTCGATGAGGCTTTCAAAAATGATCCGGAAATAAAAAGCGTTTATATCACTACATCGAAGGCCTATATGATTGTGGCCTGGCTGGAACAGAAAAGCATCAGCTATGTGAAGCTTGTGGGCTACGACCTGCTGCAGCCCAACATGGATTACCTGAACACCGGCCAGATCAGCTTCCTTATTAATCAAAATCCAAAAGGACAAGGTTATTGGGGGATTCATCAGCTGGCCGATCACCTAATTTTCAAAAAAGAAGTTGCCGAACTAAAATACCTGCCGCTTGACGTGGTTACCCGCGAAAATGCTGCATATTATGCGCTCCCTGATACGGTAAGCGAGCGGCATAGTGTGGAGCAATAGCATTGCGTACTGGCATGTTAAGCAGCAGCGCAAATAATTTTTCTTCACAACGAATTCTTTAGGCAACCCATCCGGTTTTGCGGGCGTAACCGGATATGATGGCACGCCAGGATACCATACTTTTTTCGCACTCTTACTTTCTTCGTTTCGACCCGAAGCAATGGGCCATGGGACAACCATATCCGCCGCTTGGAACACTATATGCCGCTTCCTTCATGCGGCAGAACGGCTATGAGGTTTCCCTGTTTGATACTATGTTCGCCACCAGCCCAAATGAAGTAATTCCGGAGCTCGAAAAGCATGATCCGGGGTTCTTTGTGATCTACGACGACGGCTTCAATTATCTCACCAAAATGTGCCTCACCAATATGCGCGAGGCTGCTTTTGAGATGGGCAAACTGGCAAAAGCCCGAGGCTGCAAAGTGATCGTGTGCAGTTCGGACTCTACTGACCGCTATGAAAAATATCTCCGGGAGGGCGCTGATTTTGTGATTATAGGTGAGGGGGAGCATACCCTCCTGGAGTTAGTTGATTCGCTAAAAGGCGAATCAGAAGATTACTCCGGAATTCCTGGCCTGGCTTATTTGGAAAATGACAAGGCAGTTAAAACATCCTTGCGGCCGGTATTAAGGGATCTCGACAGCTTACCACTTCCTGCCTGGGACCTGGTAGATATCGAGCCATACCGGCAAACCTGGCTCAAACACGCGGGATATTTCTCGCTTAATATGGGTACCACCCGCGGCTGTCCGTTCAAGTGCAACTGGTGCGCAAAACCTATCTATGGTAATCGCTATAATTCCCGCAGTCCGCGAAATGCGGTGGATGAGTTGAAGATGCTCAAAGACCGTTTTGATATGGATCACATCTGGTTCTGCGACGATATTTTCGGATTGAAGCCGGGTTGGGTGATAGAGTTTGCAAGGTTAATTAAAGAAGAGGGTGTCAAAATCCGTTTCAAAATTCAATCGCGCGCCGATTTGTTGCAGGATGAAGATTTGGTGCATGCTCTGGCGGAAACCGGTTGTGAAAACGCCTGGATCGGCGCCGAGAGTGGGTCCCAAAAGATACTGGATGCCATGGACAAAGGTATCACCATCGATCAGATACATCGCGCAACTCAATTGATGAAACACGAGGGTATTAAGCCGTCTTTCTTTATCCAGTTCGGTTACCCCGGTGAGCTGAAGGAAGACATTGAAAAGACCATCCGGATGATCAATGAGCTATTGCCTTTTGAGATAGGGATATCAGTATCATACCCATTGCCAGGCACGGTGTTCTACGAACGTGTCAAAACTGAGCTGAAAACCAAAACCAACTGGACCGATTCGGACGAGATGGCGCTGATGTTTCACAATACGTTTCCGCCATTGTTTTATAAGCAGTTGCATCGCTATGTGCATCAGAATTATCATCTGCACCTCGCCAAAAACAGCTTGCGGCAATTGCTTCGTAAGCCATTAAATATCAATGCGAAAAACCTCCGCAAAGCGCTCTCCGTATTTTATCATACGCCTGCGGCATTAATTGAAAAAATTAAGCTGAACAGGCTGGAGAAAGTACTTGCATGAGCGCTATCATAAACCATGTTAACGAGCAAAATTCGGCCAACGCTTTCAGCGGCCAGGCTCCCGTATTTGATGAGATATACGGCGGCGACACCATTATCAGCTATAAACGTGAACGGGTGCGCAGGCACGTGATGCGTCGTGCAAAGCCCGGCAGTTCAATGCTGGAGCTTAATTGTGGTACGGGTGAGGACGCCATCTATTTTGGCGGCAGAGGCTTTAAAGTTCACGCAACCGACATTTCCGCGGGGATGCTTTACCAGTTGGTGCAGAAGGTTAGTGCCCACAAAATGAATAAGCGCATCAGTTACGAATTATGCTCCTACACTAACCTGGCCGAGTTGAAGCACAAAGGCACTTATGACCTGATTTTTTCCAATTTTGCCGGCCTGAACTGTACCGGTGAGCTTGATAAAGTTCTGGCTTCTCTGTCGCCCTTGCTTAATCCGGGTGGTCTGGTTACTTTGGTTATTCTACCAAAATTTTGCGTTTGGGAGGCCTTGCTGTTGTTCAGAGGCAAATTCCGCACCGCCTTCCGGCGTTTCTTTAGCGGCAATGGGCGCAAGGCCAGGGTGGAGGGCACGTACTTCAAGTGCTGGTACTATAACCCTTCTTACGTAATAAAAAGAATGCGTAAAGACTTCGAACTCGTCGGTTTGGAAGGGCTGTGCACCATTGTTCCCCCATCCTATATTGAAGGTTTTGCCGAGAAACGTCCCAAGGCTTATCAGTTTCTTCGAAAATGGGAAAATCGGTTGAAAACAAAGTGGCCGTGGCGGGTTATTGGGGATTATTATATTATTTCTCTGAGAAAGAAGAGTTAGTAGCAGTAGCAGTCGTTTAATGGTAAAACATTTAAGACTAAGCTTGAATAGTTTAGGCATGCCACAACTGCCACTCGCCACCGCTACTGCCACTATAATTCATGACTGCAACTGCAACTGCCACTGCTACTCAATTAACCGCGATCCCTTCAATGCGCTCATTCAACTGCGTAATCCTCTCCTCGTATCGTGCTATCAATTTATTCTGGAAGTTAACCGGATCTGGCTTGGTGTAGTGCTTACCAGCGTCCATACCCATAATGAAGCCCCGATTGTTGCGTTTTTGAGCCAGCATTTTTTTATCCCAGCGACTAACTGTGATGCGCATTAAGAGGTTATCAAGCGCATTTCCAAACCGGTTATTGAATATGAATTCCGCAACTCGTTTCAATGGAGAGATTTTTAACGGTTTTGCTGTTGAAACGCGGAGGTATTTGTTGGGCAGATATTCCCTTGTCCAGTTGTTAGCGGCGAAGAAATGCTCGAAAATGGTGTCGCCATTTAGGGGAATCAAAGTTGTTACCTCTGTGGCTGTATAGATGTTTTTTTCGTGTATCTCCAGGTCCAGCTCGTCGATATAATAGTTCATGCAGAAATAATGCTCTTTCTTCACCAGGAAGGTAAGTTTTTTGAACAGGTGCATGACGGTCCGCGCGATCCAGAGCCGGTTCTTTTTAGTTATCACGAACAGGTCGATATCAGAATCTTCATCGGCAAAATTCTTGGAAAGCGAGCCCGATATGGCGATTCCACGCACATAAGGAAAACGAACCAGCCAGTCGCACACTTTCCTTGCAGTAATCATCATTTCCTTTGCTTTGGCATTTCCTTTTTCACGACGCTCCACCAGGAAATGATCGTTTCTCAACGTGTAGTATTTCTCTAGCTTATAAATTCGGCGTTCGATAACTAGCCCACGGAGTGCATGACCAAAATCTTCCTGGCAGTATTTGGCTGGCAGAAAGAGATATACTTCGTCTATCGTTAACGGGTAGCTAAACAAGTCGAAATAAGCAATAGCGGATAAAATATGTTTCCTGAGCTCTGACAAGATGTTCCGGATTTATGTTTGTAATGATGACGGTACGATTACGTGTTTAGTTGCCACATGCCTTAAATTTTTGTGCCTTTTAATAGGCAACGACAGTTTTTCTTTTTGTTCTGATGCGAATATGAAAAGCGTAAAAAAGAAACTGAAAAAGATGACACCTTTATCTGCATCGAGCACATTCTCAGAGAACGAGACGACTGCCGTCAGCGTCATCAAAGCAAAGAATACGATATCCTTTTTTCGAATTGCGGCCCGAAATCCATAGAGCAGGGTGATGATATAAACGCATAGTCCGATGATGCCTGATTTGATCATCAAACTCAGGTATTCATTATGCGCATTAAGACCGTTTACATAGGAGACATAGCACGTGTTTTGGAAGTATTGCTCCTTCACCAGCGGTATTTCCGAACCCGCTCCGTGCCCAATGATAGGCGACTGTTTAATGACGCCCGTTGCAACCTCCCAGCGCATCAAACGCGGCTCCACGTCCACGTTATTTTTTGAACGGGAGAAGTCCTGCTTTAATTCGGTTAAATAACGTTCTCTGAAAGTGCCCGACTTTGCAATAAGGACTACAATTAGCGCGCTTATTGATGCCGATACCAATATGAATCTTGTTCGGTTTTTGCCCTCCAAAAGGAAAAGCGGCACAGCAAAATTGATAATGAGAAATAATGCAGCAAACACCGATTTAGAGCTTAGCTGTATAATTCCCATGAGTAGTATGAGGCAGATAAAACCGTGGAATAGCCTGCTGATTAACCGACCTTCTTTAATGAACTGACTCAACATAAAAACCAGCGCCAATCCGACCTGCATTGAAAGGAAGGTAGCGTGTATGTCGATCGTTTGTGAAAAGTTGTGGTTGGTGTAGGATGCTGAAAATAGGAGCGAATAGGGTAAATGATAATAGCGCAGGGCCAGCAGAGCATCAGCATACAAATAAATGATCGTAGCTGCGCATCCCAATGAAAAAATGAGCATCAAATATGGACCATATTTTTTGAGATCGAGCGGATTGATACAAAGCAGGATGGGAAGGACGAGGACAGGGATGTACAATCCCCATTCCTTGAAAGCAAGTTGTTTATCCGGAGCATAAATCGTACTCAAAACGGCTAAAAAGAATATCGACTGCAAGATCAAAGTGCGCCAGGTGAAAACCGGTTTCAGCAAGAGTTTTTTAAAATGCAGCAGCGTGTGTATGCCAAAGCTTGCCAAAATAAGGTGACTGTAAAAACGGTCAAATGGCAGGCTGATCACAAAAAGCGCCAGGTGATAGTAGCTTATCTTATTGGCTAGGTTATCCCTGATAAGCAATAACTCTTTCATGCGTTTTTCTCTCGTAGCACTCCAGGATAAATGATTCGTATTCGTCGATGATCTTACCCCAATTAAACTGGAAGGCTATTTTATATAGGTTATTTTTCACCATTGCTTCCTCATTAGCATTACGCTGGACGGTCTCCACTAGCTCGCGTACTTCGTGCGCATTGGAAAAGTAATAAGCATCCGAGTGCAGTACCGACTTGTTGAATGGGTTATTGTGTGCAGCTATCAGCGCCTCGCTGGCCATGGCCTCCAGCAGTGATGGATTGGTGCCACCCACGCTATGCCCATGGAAATACAGGTAGGAGTTATTTTGCAGCGACCGCACTTTGGCGTTGTCGAAAATGGCGCCCCTGAACCGGATGCGCTCATCATTTTTGAAGCGGTGCCTGATAAATTGCCCGAAACGATTGCTGGTATCGCCCAATACCATAAATTGGCGGTGCGAGTTGCTGTTGTTGAAGCCCTCAAGGATGGTTTCGATATTATTTTCGGGTTCCATGCGGGCCATCAGGAGAAAGTAATCTTCCTTCAACGCATCCTTTGAATTTACTTGCTCACGCTCTTCTTCGGTATAAACGTCGGCACCGTAGGGGATATATTCACTATGGATCCGGTACCTGTTTTCGAGGTACTCTTTGATCACCCGCGAATCCGAGATATAATACTCGCTGTATGTCACTGCCAGCCTTTCGG
>JAICXZ010000374.1 GCA_025934475.1 Mucilaginibacter sp.
GCATCGGCATTGCTGAAGAGTACTTTGAAAAGATATTCATCATTTTTCAGCGGCTGCACAACCGGGAGGAATATTCCGGAACCGGCATGGGGCTAGCTATTGCGAAGAAAATTATAGAAAATATGGGTGGAAAAATTTGGGTGGATTCTAAAGAAGGAGAAGGAACTACATTTCACTTTACCCTGCAAAAAAATATAAAATAATGAAAGCACTTAATATTTTATTAGTTGAAGACAACGAAGGTGATATCCTGCTTACTACCGAAGCATTCGAAGAAAGTAAGATAATCAACAATATCACGGCTTTACGGGATGGTAAAGCAGCCATCGATTATTTCGAAAAACTAGCCGATAAAGATGATTATCCGCATCTTGTACTCCTCGATGTAAACTTACCCAAGGTTAGCGGCCATGAAGTGCTGGCACATATCAAGAATGACCCGAAATTTTGCGCGATACCGGTTATTATGCTGACCACATCGTCCGCCGAAAAGGATATTCTAAAGAGTTATAAGAATCATGTGAATTGCTATATAACCAAACCCATTGATGTAGCCGATTTTATGAAGGCGATAACCAAAATTGAGGATTTCTGGATCAATATCGTTTCCATCCCGGCTAAATTATAACCTATGAACCGAGGCGAATATAATATCCTGGTAATAGAAGATAATCCGGGCGATTTTGCGCTTGTAGAAGAGTTTTTGCTCGAACAAATCGAAAGCCCGAGGATCAAATCGGCTAAGAGCTATGCTGAGGCCAGGGATTTGTTGAACGATCAATTTCATGGATTCGACGTGATACTGCTCGATTTATCATTGCCTGATAAAACCGGCATACTGCTTATCCAGGATATTTTGGAAGTTGCGGCGGGGGCAGCGGTCATCGTTTTGACCGGATATTCAGACCTCAGTTTTGGCGTTAAGTCACTCTCTTTGGGGGTATCCGATTATATTTTAAAAGACGAGTTAAGCTCACTCTCACTCTACAAAAGCCTGGTTTATGGTATCGAGCGCCGTCGGATCATTACCGCGTTGGAAGAATCGGAAAAACGCGCCCGCAATTTTGCCCAGCAATTGAACAACGCCGTTGAAGAAGAACGCAAAGGCATAGCCAGGGAAATCCATGACGAATTTGGGCAGCAGCTATCGGGCCTTAAAATGTTGCTGGCATCATTAAAAAGAAGTACCTCGCTCGGTAGTGATGCTGAGACCACGATCGAAGCGATGGTGTCTGATCTCGACAACAGCATATTAACATTGCGCAGAATAGCCAGCGAACTAAGACCTGTTTTAATTGACAAGCTTGGACTTTTTGCCGCCATAGAATGGTTGGCCGGCGAATTCAAAAAGAAGACGGGTATCGGTTGCGATATGTACGTCGATATTTCGCAGCCAACGATAGGCAAGATGGCCGAAATAAATGTTTTCAGAATATGCCAGGAGGCGTTCACCAATATCGCCAGGCATTCAGGGGCAACAAATGTAACGCTGAAGATATCAAATGAAGATGAAGGACTCTTCATAAGCATAGCCGATAACGGTAAGGGTATGACCGAGGAAGCGCTGCAAAAAAACCTGTCGATGGGATTACTGAATATGAAAGAGCGAGCAAACCTTATCGGTGCCGAAATTGATATAAAAAGCGCTCCCGAAAAAGGCACCAAAATAGAACTAAAATTAGGTATACATGCCGAAGAAAATATTAGTAGCCGATGATCATTCGGCCATCAGGATAGGCGTTAAGCAAATTTGCCTTACCGAATTTCCCAATATGCAATTTGGCGAAGCCACCAATTACGCCGAGGTGTTTCAAAAGCTAAAGGAGGGCGACTGGGACATCCTGATCCTGGACGTGGATATGCCGGGACGTAACGGCCTGGATATTTTAAAACAAATAAGAGCCGATAAGTATAAAATTCCGGTGCTGATGTTCAGTTTTCATGGCGAAGAGCAAATTGCTATCCGGGCGCTTAAGACTGGTGCCTCAGGATATTTATCAAAAGATGCTGCCGATAAGGAACTGATCAAAGCCGTCAATAATGTGCTCGATGGTAAAAAGTATGTATCGCAGGCAATCTCGGACAAACTTGTATCCATGCTCGACGGCGACGCCGACAAAGAACCTCATGATCTGCTTTCTGACAGAGAATATCAAACCTTATTGTTCATCGCCTCTGGCAAAACGGTGTCGGAGATTGCCGATCAACTTTTTTTAAGCAAGCCTACAGTAAGTACTTATCGCGCCCGTATCCTGGAGAAAATGAAACTGAAAAACAATGCCGAGATAACCAACTATGTCATCAGTCGCAAACTGATATAACCCCTTTTTGTAGTACAAATCACTACACAAGTTTCATAAGTCTGTCTATATATCGCCCGCGTTACTTTGATCAATTTTGTTATATCAAAATAAACGATCATGAACGCAACGATTGCCTCCTACAATTTGTACTGCATTAATGTAAGGTGTAAAAATTCTGTTTTTAATGAGATAGAGGAAACCCGGATTGGCTTTACCGAAAAGAACATCCTGGAGAAGCACACCTGTAAGGCATGCCGCAGGCCGCTTGTTTCGATGATGGATATCGAAATAGAGCGAACATTGTTTAGAGCGGGAATAAAGCTGCTTCAGTGATCGAATAATTATATGAGAACCGAACAAAGAAAAATAAACTGAAAGCATTCTACGCGAGAGGAATTAGCAAATGAAAACGGTAAGAAACGAGCTGAGTGTATTGATTGTAGAAGATAATCCGGGCGATTTTGCGCTTGTCGAAGAATTCCTGCTTGAGCAAATTCCGGAGGCGGAACTAGTTCAGGCGAAAAATTACAAAGAAGCCAGGGAGGCGTTGTGTGTGTTTGATAAGTCTTTTGATGTTATCCTCCTTGATCTTTCTTTGCCAGACAAAACCGGCATATCTCTGATAAAGGAGGTTGTTGAGCTAAGTAAAGGTATGCCGGTTATTGTCCTGACAGGATACACTGATGTTGCATTCGGTGTTAATTCCCTCGCGCTGGGTGTTTCAGATTATATACTTAAAGAAGAGCTTAACCCCACTTTGTTGCTCAAGAGCATACTCTACAGCATCGAGAGAAAAAAAAAGATAGCGGAGCTTGAGGAGTCCGAAAAAAGATATAGTGAGCTTTTTCAGCTGAGCCCTCAGCCTATGTATGTATTTGATGCAAAGACATTGCAATTTTTGGATGTAAACGCGGCTGCTGTCAGGTATTACGGTTACAGCCGGGATGAATTTTTGCTCATGAGTATCCGGGACATTGTGCCCTTAACGGAAAGAATGCGGTTAGACGATTTGTTTTCGACCTGGCATGGCGACCGCATCCCAACCTACAGAGGGAATTTTACGCATCGAAAACGAAATGGGAAGCTGCGCAAAGTGGAAATTCAAAGTAATTCAATCGACTACAAAGGAAAAAAAGCAGTAATTGCACTTGCCGTAGACATTACTGAAAGACTGAATTATATCAAAGAGATTGAGCTTCAGAACGAAAAATTGCGCGAAATTTCGTGGTTGCAGTCGCATATTGTCCGGGCTCCGCTGGCCAGGATATTGGGCCTTGTCCAGTTGTTAAATGAGTCGAGCGATGCTACGCAAAAAGCACAGATGCTGACTTTTCTAAATGAATCAGCCAACGAGCTGGATAACGTGATCAAAGAAATAACCGCGATGACTGGCGGAAAAAGGGACGACAAAAGCAAAGCGATCGGGCGAAATTTTGTCGGCCAAAATGTTACTCATTAAAGGTGTTTTGTCTAAGTATTTGTCAACCAGATAACTGCATATTTTTCATTGTTTCATCTACAAATGTTCGCTAGCCATTAGCGTATACATTGCCAGAATGGAGATGGAATGATGAGAACGATTTTTTACCTTTCACTTATAGCGCTGGTTTGTGTTTCGTGTAAAAAAGAACAGACCGGCGAAGCACCTGCAAAACAGCCAATAGCTGTTTCATTTTCTGCAGTTCAACAGGATACAATTCCGGATGGCAGCTGTTTTAAACTGCGTTTGCAAAAAGATTCTGCACGGATCGACGAGACAACCATATTTTTCAAGCACGCCGCAAATACTAAGTTTGATCCGTCACAAGATGCGCAATACCTGCCCGGTTTTGGTATGGGAAGCCTGGCAAGTTTCAGCAGCGACAGTGTTTTATGCGCTATACAAACGCTGCCATACGCTCCCGGTGCAACGATTCGGCTGAATACCAGCCTCAAAAATAAGGGTGCCTACATCCTCAAAATAAGTTTTGTGAAATCACTCCAGGAGTTTCATGTATGGCTTCATGATACTACTAAGAAAGACTCAGTGAATCTCCGAACCGGCAATTATGCTTTTAATGTAAATATTGCCGATACAAGTTCGTACGGAGGTAACCGGTTCAAGCTGATTTTGCGATAGAACGATTAATTCTTAAGTTTTCTTATCGGGGAAAATCAGGAATATTTCTTTTGGGGAAAATAATTAAAGTTTGATATAAAAATTTCTACAAGCACTAGGTTTTTTCCGAAGCTTACACTAATTTAGGATCAAA
>JAICXZ010000412.1 GCA_025934475.1 Mucilaginibacter sp.
CCAGACTTCTTTTATAGTATAATAGCTGCCTTCCTTTTCATGATACGGGCCAACGATACCATCGGGGCCATGGTCACCGTCCGAATCGAGCAAGCCATTTTTATCTGTACGTACTACAGCTTCATCAGCAAAAACCCAGATAAAGCCACCAGCCGATATTGGTGTATGCCACATCTCTTCCCAGAAATCATCGAGTCCGGCGCCGGCGCCTCCATCATACAGTCCGTGCAAAAACTCGGTTGGGAAAGCTACATCGTGACCGTGCAGATCGGTATTGTTACCATAATCATAATTGATATAATGCTGCGTGTTGGTACCCCTGAAAATAGCCCAGGGGTGAATAAGCGGTCTTTTTTGGATATCCAGTTCGTCAAACCAATGGTCGAGGTCGAAATTGAAGCCGCCTTCATTGCCATTATCCCATATAATGATCGATGGATGATTGACGTCCTTCGATATCATTTCTTTAACGAGCTTGGAGCCCACTTGAGTGTCGTAAATATGGTGCCACCCGGTTAGCTCATCCAGTACAAACAGTCCCAATGAATCACAGGCATCCAGGAAATGATCATCTGGCGGATAGTGCGACATGCGCACGGCGTTCATGTTCATATCCTTGATCATTTTCACATCGGCGATGCTGATAGTTTTATTGAGCGCCCTGCCTGTAGTTGGCCAAAAGGAATGGTGGTTTACGCCTCTGAATTTGATCTTTACATTGTTTACATAAATACCGTCGTGCTCACGCAGCTCGATCGTACGGAACCCAAAACGCTGTTTAACAACATGCACTGCCTTACCGCCAACATTGAGCGTGAGCACTACATTATAAAGATTCGGGAACTCCGGCGACCACAGTTTTGGTCCGTTAAAGTGTGTCTTGATCAATACTGACGAGTCGCCAGGCTTAATATGAGCCGAGAAAGGTGCGCCAACCTTCTTGCCTTCGATGCTGTAAAATTCTCCTGTTACGATAGCAGCATTCTTTATGTGAGACAGGTTAAGCTGCGCCCTGAAATTGCCATTAGCTTTTGCGTCAACCGCTACGTGACTGATATGGCTTGAAGGAAAGGCTTCCAGAAAAACAGTCCTGAAAATACCGCCGAATACCCAAAAATCGCCTCTGCGTTCAGCATCGTTTACGGTAGAATTAGCCGAATATTTGGATACGGTTACTTCGAGCTGGTTGGGTTGACCAAATTTCAGCAGTTTGGTGATGTCATATTTAAAACGATAAAATGATCCCTGGTGGATGGGCCCGGCTTGAGTGCCGTTGACCATCACCTTGGTATCAGTCATTGATCCATCAAAAACGATATTGATATCTTTTCCCTTCCATGAGGCAGGAATGCTGAACTGGTATTTGTAGATGCCCTGCTCACGTCCCTTCAAGCTGTCTTTGTCAAGCCCGTAGTTATATTTTCCGAAGCCCTGTAATTCCCAGTTCGACGGCACCGGTATGGTGGTCCATTTGCCTGAATTTTGACCCGCTGTGCAATAAAATTGCCAGTTCACGGTATGGTCGCTGCCGGTACCTGAGAGGTATTGTATCTGTGTTTGCTGCGCGCATAAGGATAGAGCCGGTATCAACAGCAAAGCACTTAACCATATTTTAAGCCGGGCGTTTTTCATTTCAGATCAATTATTGGTATAGATAAATTTCAAAGGATTGTCGGTGCGGAAAGGTATCGCAGGCAAGCCACCTTTGTTGTAAAAATTGGGTTGGGCAGCTTCGTTCCAGGCAAAGCGCACTTTGGTTGGTGATGCTACGTCGGACGAAGAAACGATCAACTTATCGCCTTTGATGGTGGCATTGGCGCTGAAAAACTTGCCATCGGCACCTGCAATAGAGAAATTATCGAGTGGCTTGCCATTATGACTAACCAGTCCGCCATCAGCATAATCAAAAGACAAGATGATCTTATTGCCTTTTATCTTCATTTTCTTATACATCGGGCCTGAAAAATCTTCATTGTGTTTTCCGTAGGTTTTAGCCAGGGCAACTAGCTCAAGCCTTTGGCCCACCACCCATTTAAAAGGCGGGTGAATATTGTTAAGGTTATCGTTCAGATCGGTTGTGATGATCATCCCGGTATGTGGTATCTTTAGGGCCTCGGTTTGCGCTTCTCTGAATTCGGGCTCCCGCTCTTGAGTATAAGGCATAATGCCCTTGGCTTTTGAATAATAGTAAGGAGCTATCTGCACGTAATAGAAAGGCATCGCATCATTGTGCCATAGTTTGCGCCAACTGTTGATCAACGCTTCCATTTTGTAGGTGTAGGTAATTGCTTCTCCCAGGAAGCAATTGGATTCGCCCTGGTACCACAAAAAACCACGGATAGCAAAAGGCGCCAGCGGCTCGATCATCTTTCCATAAAATTTACCGGGATCGCCATCTATTTTGATGCTGTTGGCCTTAAAATAATTCACTGATTCAAAGGCCTCCAGAGGAGCCCATGGCTCGATACGGCTACCACTCACTGCGGATGAAATAATTCCGACCGGTACATTTAAATCATGGTTCAGGTTCTTTCCGAAAAAATATCCGGCTGCCGAAAAGTCACGCAATGCCGTCCCTTCAGCTATGTCCCATCCCGAGTGGGTGGAATCGGGTTTTTGCAAATTCTTTTGCGTAGCCAGAAAAATCCTTATTTGGGGATTGTGAGCCCTTTCAAGTTCATCGACCGGCGAGTTAGCTGTGCTGGTATCCGGTTTATTAACCTTGCTGTTTTTGCGCATCTCGTACTGCATATTCGACTGACCGGAACAAAGCCAAACCTCGCCCACCAGGATATTGCTGAGTTTGGTCGAGTTTGTGCCGGTTATTTCCATATCATTCCCTTTCGCAGAAGCTGGCATTGGATCGAGAATTACCTTCCAATTGCCATCGGCTCCCGCTACAGTCTTTTTAACCTGGCCGGAAAATGTTACTGTGACCATCTCGCCGGCTGTCGCTGTACCCCAGATTGGAACTGGTTTGTTGCGCTGCAGCACCATATTATTTCCCAATATTTTGGGTAGCACAATCGTTGCATAAGCACTGCCCGGCAATGCGATGAAACCTGATAGAAGAATTAAAACAAGATATTTCAGGTTATTCATCAGTAAGTTTCGGTTTTGAATGATTTGATATAGAATTCCGCTGGTCGCGCCTGAGCGCCTGCGTGTGGCAGGTCATAATCCTGGTCGGTTGGTGTGTCCGAATTAGGAAAACGGCGCACATCACCGGTCCTGAACACAACCTGCTCCACTTTCAATACAGGCGCAAAAAACAAGGCTTTTAATACATCCTTGCCATTTACATTCACGGTATAAAACCGGGTATCGGTATTAAGTTTAACTACGATATGATAAGGCTTACCTGCCTCGTATTTCATGAAATTTTTATAACGATAGCCCGTTTTTGCCCGGATAGAACCGGTCGAATCGAACGCGAGCCTGATAGCAGCATCACCGCTTCCGTTCCTGAACTCGATATCCATCATGCCAGTATTATTTTGAGCAGGGATAACTGTAAAATCAGCGATCAACTTACCAGACGCGGGAACAACGCGCTCAGCAAAAGCATAATCAAACAGATCATGATCTTTCAGTGCCAGGCAACGTGTACCGTCCGGGCCTTTGTCGATACCTACAGGCGCCCACATGGGGCTATAAGTATTCCATTTTTCTAATTCCTTACCTTCAGGCAAATCATTGAATGTCTCGTTAGCTTGCTGATCGGCAACAGCGGTCACAGGTACCGGTATTGAAGAAACCCAGATGTCCTCTTTGTTCATACTATAGGTAACCCACAGCTTGCCATCAGGCGGCGTTCCATTGCCTTCGATAATTCCTCTCGTGTATTGCGGGCCATACGATTTGTAATTGCCTCCATAACGCATGGGCGGTATCTGGCCATTTACCAGCAAAAGGTTGATATAATCCAGGCCATCTTTGCTTACAGAAATAGCCAACGGCCAGCGGAATTCAGATGGATTATAAACGGTGGCGTACCTGCCGTCGGAGGTACGTTGTCCCCATATTTTGGCATTGCTGGTTACAAAGTGCGGAGCACGGGTAGCATTCGCGGGCCAGGTTTTGCCGTTGTCGGTGCTTATTGCGGTTAACGCATATTTCCATAGCCCAACCACACGGCCATCGGCTAGATGATAAAAGTTAAACGCCTTGTAATCTTTATGCAGCGGAATCAACGGATCTTTACGATCTGTCTCTTCAACCCATTGCATCATCATCAATGGGTTAGCCATTAATTCGTCGCATGCTTCTACA
>JAICXZ010000249.1 GCA_025934475.1 Mucilaginibacter sp.
CTGGATGAGATCGAACAACTCCATCTAAAAAGCCGTGACACTCTCGACAAGACTGTTTATCGCGTGCCCACTTTTGAGGATATACTGAAACTCTGTAAGGATAAAATCTACATTTACATCGATTATAAAAAGGCTGATGTTGCAACCGCCTATGCCATGCTCAAAAAATATGGGATGGAAAAGCAGGTGCTGGTTTACATCAACAACCCGCAACAGTTTGTCGACTGGCGTAAAATTGGTCCCGATATGCCACTAATGGTGAGCTTGCCCAATAACGTCAAAGATGATGCTGGTATGAGGGCTTTTATTTATAAAGCCAAGCCGGATATTTTGGATGGCGGGTGGAAAGAATATTCAGCCGAAATGGTGTCGTCAACTAAGGCGATGCACCTAACCGCGTGGCCGGATATTCAAAGCGCCAACGAGGCCAATGATTGGGAGGCAGCCATTGCCAAAGGGTTTACCGGTTTACAAACCGATCATCCAGCCGCCTTAATCAAATTTCTGAAAGAAAAAGGACTGCGATAAGACCGTTAATAGCCTGAGTGTTTTTCGGGGATAATTCGGATGCGTCCGCTTTTGATGAGCGCTTTTTCCCTGGCCGAAAACGGGGTGCGCATACCAAAGTCCTGTACCCAGTAATTACCGGCCCGGGCTACGCCAACTTCCTTAAACCCGGCCGTCATCAGGTTTCGGCAATGCTCGGGGCTTTTGATCCAGCCATCCATTACTTCTGCAACGCTCATTTGGCCCTGGGCGATATTCTCGCCAACCATATAGCCTTTGTAGCCCTTCAATCCGTAGCCTGCATCCACAACGCGATCTTTTGGCGACAGGCCTTCTTTGCTCATGTGCGAAAAGTATTGCCTCACGAACATGTCGCCGGCATGCTCGTTGGCAGCTTTTTCCAGCAAGTCGTTCCAGGTTAACGGCGGGGCCGGCGGCATGTAGACACTTCCGCAATGGCAGCCCTCAGACCGCAATTTGTTGATCCTCCCGAGCAGGTCTTTTTTGAAATGCTCTTTGGCCTTGTCCTGGGCGGCGTTTGGTAAACAGGAAAGAAAAAGTGTGAGTGCAATAATACTTGCGAAGAATAATTTCATAATAATATCCAATTGCTAACCGCGGCAGGTTTAGTTTGTCAAAGATAAGAAATCAATGTTTTCTTTTGATCAGATTACGCCATCCGCCTTTTCGTTTGCGCCGGTAAAGTACAAATAAGGCTAACGAGATGACAGCAATGAGTATGATAAGGATTGCGATGAAACCTGCCTGTCTGACGATCCTTGCCCGCAGAGCACTTTGCTGCCTATCAAATAAGCTTTTTTTTGGCCTCTGCTGTCGAGTCGGCTGTTTTAATGCGGGCCATCAGGGCTTTTTCCTCGGCTTTTTTTATGCTATCGTCTATCGCGAGATGACGTTTCAGCGCACTGGCTGATTTGGCAGGATTATCCATCCGCGTATAAAGCATGGCATAACCCAGCTGCACCTGCGATTCCTGCTGCGCAAAATGATTAAGGGTCGAAAGCTGCAGGGCTTCCTTTAAATCGCGTATGGCAAGGCTATAGTCTTTAATATCTCTTTTTACACTTGCCAGTTCGACGAGGGAAGTGATGATATTAGGAACATCATTCTTGATGCGGGATATAGAATTGGATTGCAAAACGAACCACTTAGCCTGTGCGTACTTCTTTTGGGCGTGATAAACGATAGCCAGGCGATCAAAGCACTCCCTGAGACCAACACTATCATTCAACCTCGAAAAATAGTGCAGTGCCGACATGGTGTTCTTCAAGGCCGCTTCCTGGTATTCGGTACGGGTCTTTTTATTGGATACAGTGTCATACCTCATATACTGTATCGCAATGCGGGTGTAGATCTGACCTTTGAGCGAATCGTTGCTGTAAGCCAGCTGATGCTTCAAACTGTCGACATTGTTGATAGACAGATTGACCTTTTGCTTTAGAGTATCGGTTTTGTCGGCAGCAAAAACAGCTATGCTGCAAAACAACAGGGCTAAAAACGAAACGTATTTTCTTGTGAAAGACACAGGCATATTCATAAGCTTGATAACTGTGGAATATCAAACCCTGTGCCTTAAGGACAAAAAATCGGGTGGTTATAAAAATTTGTTTTATAAAATAATCATTTAAAGCTATTTATAACGAAATAACTAAAGTTTGTTCCGGTCGAAGACAATTTGAATCCCGAAAAAGGGTAGTATGGATTTTAGTACAAAGAATTCCCCAATGCGCTACTTTCTGATCAGGCTTTCGTACCTATCCAGAAACCGTTTGAACCAGCCCCAATTTGATTTTAGCACGTTAAAGAGAACAATACCTGCTGATGCGCAAAGAATCCCTGCCAGTACATCCAATATATAATGATGACTGGTATAAACTGCGCCAAACCAAATCCCCGCTGTTACTATACCGAAAATAACGCTAGCTACAATCATCCGGTTTTTAACAGCATAGTAGAAAACCACAATAGGGTAGGCTGAATGCAATGAGGGCATTGCCGCAAACACGTTTGAGCCTTTGGTATAAATGCTCTTGAAGATAGGGGTGTTGAAGTAGTTATCAAAGCGCCCCAGTCCGGCTATGCCTTCGTGCATGTTGGTGTGCAGTACATTTCCGTAATCCTGCATATACCAGGGTGGAGCAGCCGGGTAGGTGTAATAGATAATGAATCCCAGGATATTGATCAAAACAAAGCTTATCAGGAAGTACAAACATTGCTGGCGATTGACAACAAACAGGTAAATACCAAAGCCAAAAGGAACCGGGATCCAGCATAAATAAAAAAGACCCGACATCACGTCCAGAAAAGTAGTGCTGTGCAGTTTCAGGTATTCATTAGGAGTCAGGATAGTCCCGTCTGTATGTATCCCAAACAGATGCTTTTCTGCATTGTACAAGTCAGCGATATGTACTGCGTTAAAATTGTAGTTGGGAACGGCCTTCATGTAATCGAAGATGATCCAATAAACCACGAAGGTGAGATATGCCATTAAAAACTTGCGCGTGCCGTCCGTCATATAGAACAACACATTGGCAGCCAATACAAATACTACCTGGTCGCCTTTGAAGCCAACCACAAAATAGGACAGCACCCAATAGGCTATAGATAAAAGCGAGATAACAATTACAGACCGGGGATTAACTGTAATGCCATGACTGACATTATTTCCCATTTGCCTTTTTGATAAAGTCTGAGCGGAAAACTTTGTCCCACAGCGGCGAGCTTACGCCATAACCTCTATCAGCATCCTGGTAGTGATGCAGCATGTGATGCTGTTTGATCTTTTTCCAGATGTTTCCCTTAAAGTTGAAATGATGGATCGCATAGTGCGTCATATCATAAAAAAGGTAGCCAAGAATAAAGCCAGGGAAAAATGCATAAACATCGCCAACAGGTAAAATAGCCCTGAAAAGGAAATAAAAACCGGTAGCCAGGGGAATACTTACCGAAGGTGGAAGTACCAAACGTTTAGCGTCGCTTGGATAATCGTGGTGTACGCCGTGAAATATGAAGTGTATCCTTTGTGCCCATGGCTTGTCTGGCGGGGCATAATGGAATACAAAGCGATGCATTACATATTCGGTAAAAGTCCAGATAAACAGGCCCAGTGCAAAATAGCCAATGAAGTTTAATGCGGGGATGCCAACCTGGAAAAATGACCAATAGGTGCAAAACAGGATCACTGGTACGAAAATAAAGACAGGCACCAGGTAATGCACCTTGGAGAGTACCTCAAGAAAGTCGTTCTTAAACATTCTCACAGATTCCTGTGAGTTCGAAACATATTTCTTTTTCATCGCCTCATGGTTTAAAACGTTCAACCATCTCTTTACCAGTTTGCGGATCGGTTCCCTTCACTTCTACATATGGAACATTGGGGAACCAGAACGTACCGCCCTGAACTCTCACAAAAATACTGCTGAGTATTGCCTGTTTTTGTGAAATGGATGCAAATATACGATATTTTCCGTCAGGTGCCTTCTTTAGTGTCAGCGGAAATTTTTTGTACGACACAAAACGAATGTCATAATCGCCATTTCCCAGCGACTTGCTGGTAAGTCCATAGGCAAATTTACGCTGAATAAAATTGAGGTCCTCTTTTTGTCCTCTTTCGTTATATTTTATCCAATACACCTTAACCGGCTCGTCAGCATCAGGTTCTCCGTTCGAACCCATATTGATGTCGTACACGATGGTATTGGAATTGGGGTCGCGCTGCACATAAAACAACCTTTGCGCAGTAACCGGTGGTTTCGGAAAGTTTACCGGCGCCTTTGCCGAGTCGGTGTGCTTACTACCTCCATCGGCATAGACTGAGCCGGTGAGGATCATTAAAATAAAAGCTGGTATAAGGGATAATCGCATCAGAAGGATATTGTATTAATTCTTATTCTTTTCTTCAAGAGCCTTTTTGGCATCAACCAGGCGTCTGAAAGCAGTTATATTAGTAAGGAATGCCAGGGCCACAATGGGGAAGGTGAATATGGACATGGTTTCAAAAACGTGAAACCTGATTCCCGGAACCCATAGTTTGTAGTCGCCGCCAATGTAGATCGACACGATGCCGCATAGCAAGGCAAAAAAACCAATGGTTACCACACGCTCGGGGCGCTGCATCAATCCTCCTTTAATTTCAACGCCCAGCCCCTCGGCACGGGCCCGTACGTAGCTTACCATCATAGAGCCGATAAGCGCAACAAAGGCAAAAATTGAGCTTAGAAAATAGTGGTGGGCCACCAGGTAATAGCATATGCCCAGGAACATCACCAGTTCGCTGTAACGATCAAGGACTGAATCATACAGTGCGCCAAATGTCGATTTCATATTCCCAAGGCGGGCAACCTGGCCATCAAGCATGTCGAATAAACCGGCAAAAAGTATCAAACCGCCAGCCCAACCCACATAGGATAGATCACCGCGATTACCTTCCTCAGCACCGATTATAAAGATGACCGCCACACCAACGTTCAGTACAAAACCGATAGTAGTTACCACGTTTGGTGTAAGTCCGATCTTGATCAATACTTTCACAACCGGGTCAATGATCTTGTAGATGCCCAATTGCAGGCTGGTTCTTAAAGATGTTTGATGTGCCATTGTTAAAGTAAACTTTTAAATAATCTTTTGTTTCGTTAAAAATTAAAGATAACCCTTGTACGAATGCCCCAGGGCGATACGTCCGGGTGATCCAGATAGGTAAAACGGTGAACCAAATCTATTCGTACTAATTTAAACACATTTTCAATACCAACACTGCCCTCAACATAAGGTGTGTGACCCATGATATAGGTAATTGGTTGGCCATTTGATGCGGTAGGCAATTGGTACAGATCAGGATGTATCGAAGGATTATTTTCGTTACTTACCCCGCTCCATAGTGCCTTTACCGACATGGTCTCGCGCCATTTAAGCCTTTTGAACAAAGGTATCTTATTGAATATAAATCCATTAAGGTGATAATCGATATTGATGCTTTCGGAGTGGTCATGAACAAACTCCAGGAAGTTCATCAGGTTGTACGAATCGATATCATAAGCATATGTCTGGTTGGCGCGCGGGATAGTGAGTAACGGATAGGGGATCTGCCCGAAAATGTGCGTAGCATCAGCCATCACGTCGCCATA
>JAICXZ010000551.1 GCA_025934475.1 Mucilaginibacter sp.
ATAAGCCGAGGCGTTCCATTCCTTGCCTTGCTCTGCGTCGTAGATCATGCCATCTTCCCATGATTGGCTGTCGGCATCATAGCGCAGACCGTTCAGCACGTCGAGGCCAACTATTTTACGGGTACGCAATGTGGGGTCGGGATTATGTTTATCACAACAATCCTCCATGGGCAAAACGTGGTCGCGAAACCACACAATTTTTGCTTTGAACTGGTCGCCGTTCTTATAAACCTGAACAATAAGATTGTTCTGCGACGACATCCACTTGCCGCATACGCGGTCGCAATCGGGCGCAATATTTTTGGGGGTATTGTAGCCGAAGTGGACAAAAAATAATAACACCAAACATTTAAGCATACCTATTATACGAACAGTCTATGACACAGGTTTGACAAAACAATCTCAATATAGGTTATTTTTATTAACAAAAATTTTCAACATAAAGTTAAACCCTCCTAAAGATAAGCGTCCTGCCCAATATCTTCATGTGCCAGTAACCACGAACGTGCAGAATGCCTTTTTTATCGATATAAGCGGCCGCATTCCACGTGTGACCGTGTTTAGAATCATACACGGTACCGTCTTCCCACGAGTTATCATCTGCATCATACTCGAGGCCGTTGAGCACCTCCATTCCCAATACCTTACGAGAGCGTAGTTTGGGATTCGGATTATGTACATCGCGCCAGTTCTGCATCGGGTTACCGGGCTCGCCTTTAAACCAAACTATTTTCGCCTTGAAATCTTTACCTGTTTTGTAAACCTGCACCTCTAAATTTTTTTCGGCGGACATCCATTTCCCGCATATCTGGTCACTATTTTGTACAGGTGTTTGAAGATGATCATACGACCCCCAATGAAAGAAAACTAAGAAAGCGAGGTATTTGAGCATATCGAAGGCGCCGCCATATCCGGCGTAGTAGATAAATCAATACTGATGCCAATAAAGCCGGGAATTATTTTTTAAACACGTTTTCGCAGATGTCTATCCATTGCTGCACGGTAAGTTTTGCGGCCAGCTGTCCTATCAGTTCATAAGGGATATCATCGAGCTTTTTGAAACGGATACAGCCCTTACCCATATCAAGCTTAGTTCGGCAATGTTTGGGATACTCACCAACAAACCAATCGTTCAGGGAGGTGCTGCCGTAAATGCAAGTCGCGTACAAGGCTACAAAATTCTTCTGCGATCCGAGGTTCATGTAAGGCAAGGGCACCTTGGGATTGCAATGATAGCCTTTGGGATAAATGGAATGGGGCACCAGCCAAGCATGCCATACCCGATGGTCTCCTCAAAACCCTGGGGTAAATTTGCCAATATTGCCTCACGTATTTTACAAATCGCCTCCCGACGATCGGCCGGCAGGGAGTCGATGTACTCTTGTGGTGTTTTGGCGCTGGATTGCATATGTAACTTTACTACATGAATTTAATAAAAATTCGAAATCAACTTTATATTTGAAGCAACCTATTTTTCTCCCCTCATGAAAAAAATACTGCCACTGCTACTGCTACTGCCACTCTACACAACAGCTCAACAAAAGAACATCTACCACAAAGGCTGGATCGATTTTAACAAGAACGGCAAGATGGACGTTTTCGAGGATCCATCACAGCCCATAGAAAAGCGTATTGCCGATCTGCTGAGCCAGATGACCGTGGAAGAAAAAACTTGTCAGTTAGCTACCTTATATGGGTACAAGCGGGTTTTGAAAGAAGAAATGCCAGCGGAATCGTGGAAGAATGAGGTTTGGAAGGATGGCATCGCCAATATCGATGAAGAATTAAATAACCTTACCTCGCACACTGATGCTGCATCTACCCAATATTCCTATCCATATAGTAAACATGCTGCGGCGATCAATACCATCCAACGCTGGTTTGTTGAGCAAACACGGATGGGCGTTCCGGTCGATTTTACAAATGAGGGTATTCATGGTTTGAATCATGACAGAGCAACATCGTTGCCTGCCCCGATCGGCATTGGCAGTACGTGGGACAGGCCGCTGGTGCGCCAGGCCGGGCAGGTAGTAGGCCGCGAAGCGAAGGCGCTTGGTTATACCAATATTTACACACCAATACTGGACGTCGCCCGCGATCAGCGTTGGGGCCGTGTGGAGGAGAGTTATGGCGAAGACCCGTTCCTTATCGCCGAATTAGGTAAACAAATGTGCCTCGGCGTGCAGGAAGAAGGCGTCGCTTCCACCTTAAAACATTTTGCGGTATATAGCGTGCCAAAGGGTGGTCGCGATGGCTCGGACCGTACCGACCCGCATGTAGCACCGCGCGAAATGTACCAACTGTACCTCTACCCTTTCCGCCGGGTGATCCAGGAGGCGCATCCCATGGGCGTAATGAGCAGCTATAACGACTGGAACGGCGAACCCATTACCGGCAGCTACTATTTTTTGACCGACCTACTTCGCCAAAAATTCGGTTTTACCGGGTATGTGGTTTCGGATAGTGAAGCCGTGGAATACCTTTATAGCAAGCATCACGTAGCATCTTCTATCAAGGATGCTGTGCGCGAAGCAATAGAAGCCGGGCTAAATGTACGGACCAATTTTACCATGCCGCAAACCTACATTATGCCTATGCGCGAGCTGGTGAAAGAGGGCAAAGTATCCATGAAATTATTGGATAGTCGCGTTGCCGATGTATTGCGGGTTAAATTTCAATTGGGGCTGTTCGATCATCCCTATGTAGAAGACACCAAGGCGGCTGATAAAATTGTACACAACGAGCAGGCGACGGCCATGGGCCTGCAAATGAACCGCGAAAGCATGGTGCTGCTTAAAAACGAGAACAATTTGCTGCCGCTGAATAAGTCATCCCTCAAAAACATATTGGTAACTGGTCCGCTGGCTGCGGCAAAAAGTTATGCTACCAGCCGTTACGGGCCTTCGCACAATCCTACTACCAGCATTTTGGAAGGAATAACCAATTACATGGGTGCGGGCGCCAAAGTTAGCTATGCCAAAGGCTGCGATGTAATTGACGCCAACTGGCCCGAAAGCGAGATCATCGATTATCCATTAACCGCGCAGGAACAGGCAGGAATCGATTCGGCAGTTAACCTGGCCAAACAATCTGATGTGATAATCGCCGTGGTTGGCGAAACTGAAAACCAGGTGGGCGAAAGTCTTTCGCGCAGCGGCTTAAATCTGCCCGGTCACCAGTTAAAGCTGATACAGGCTCTGCAAGCCACAGGCAAGCCGGTGGTAATGGTGATGATCAATGGCCAACCGCTTACGGTAAACTGGGAAAACAAGTATGTTCCTGCAATCCTGGAAGCCTGGTTCCCCGGTCCTGAGAGCGGCCGCGTAGTGGCCGAAACACTCTTCGGCGATTATAACCCGGGCGGCAAGCTGTCTATCACCTTCCCGAAAACCGTAGGGCAAATCGAATTCAACTTTCCTTTCAAACCGGCCTCACAGGCGGGGCAGGCCAGCAGTGGCAACAACGGCTTCGGTAAAACCAGCGTTAACGGCGCGCTTTATCCGTTTGGCTACGGCTTAAGCTAT
>JAICXZ010000667.1 GCA_025934475.1 Mucilaginibacter sp.
CACGGGAGCCGGTTAAAAAGGCTTTTTATACACACTATAGTGCTAGTGACCTGCGGATTTATTAAAATTGCAGCTGATTATTATGGCTTATAAATAACCGTCGTTTAGCAGGTTCGTACCGATCGTTTTTGCAGCTTTATCAATATCATCGTTTACCGCGTCGGCACAGCAGGTTAAAAAGAAACATCATCATACTGCGCCCAAATCTGATAGTGCTACTTCGCCTTCGTTCCGCTTCCGCACAGTGATTATTGATGCGGGGCACGGTGGCAAGGATCCAGGTGCACATGGCTCTTATGCCAAGGAAAAGAACGTTGCCCTGGCCATCGCCAAAAAATTAAGAACGGCGCTTACAGAGCAGATCCCCTCGCTCAATGTAGTGATGACCCGCACTACTGACAATTTTGTGGAGCTGCACCGGCGAGACGAAATAGCCGCCGAAAACAAGGGTAACCTATTCATATCGATACATTGCAATTCGTCGCCTGAAAGAGTTAGCACAGAGCATGGCGTTTTGCTGCTGGTTTACGGTTACCATCGCAAGGGCGAACAAATGGAAGCCATCCGCGAAAACGCTTCTGTGTTTCTGGAAAAGGATTACCAGAAAAAATATAGCGGCTATAGCTCGAACAGCGCGGTGAATGCTATTCTCCTAAGCGCCTATCAGCAGAAATTCCGCAAGCAATGTATCCACTTTGCCGACCTGGTAAATCACGAGTTCAAAAAAGAAGATGGTCGTCATAGCCTGGGCGTGAAAGAGCAAGGCGTACTGGTGCTTCAGCAAAGTGCTATGCCAGCGGTATTGATCGAAACCGGGTTTATCAATAATCCTAAAGACGAAGCTTACCTTACCTCTTCTGAGGGCCAGGCTGAGATTGTGCAATCCATCATCAGGGCAATTAAGAAATATAAGGCGGATATTGACGGGCAGAGGGAGTAAAAACTCTAAAAAACTATGTCATTTCCTTTAGATGACATGATTTTTTAATTGACAAAAATTTTATTGTCAAAGCTGCGCGGGGATTTTATCGTCATTTTTTATACAAAGACATTAGTGTTAAACTTTTACACAAAAATTCTATTGTCAGTGTGGAACCTAATAGCGTAATTTTATACTAAATTCCCCACAACGATGGAAACGCTTCATTCCTTGTCGCGCCGCGATTTTCTTCGCAACGCTTCTTTAGGCGCCGGTGCGCTTGCTTTTGGCAATATCTTATCATCATTCACTTTAAAACCTGATAAAAAATTGGGTATTGCTCTGGTTGGCCTGGGTAGTTACAGTACCGGGCAGCTGGCGCCGGCTTTGCAGCACACCAAAAACTGTTACCTGGCAGGGATAGTAACCGGGCATCCGGCAAAGGCTGAAGCATGGAAGAAGCAATACAATATTCCGGATAAGAATATTTACAACTACGAGACTTACGACGAGATCAAAAATAATCCCGACATCGATATTGTCTACGTCGTGCTGCCTGTTTCGATGCACAAGGAATACACTATTCGTGGAGCACAGGCGGGGAAGCATATGATCTGTGAAAAGCCAATGGCGCTGAACGCGAAGGAATGTGAGGATATGATAGCCGCCTGCAAAAAGGCCAACAGGCTTTTGTCAATTGGTTACCGTTTGCATTTTGAACCCCACAATATGGAGATCATGCGATTGGGGCAAAAGCAGATATACGGCAAAGTAACTTCGATCGACACCGGCAACGGATTTACCTATCGCGGCGATCCAAATGCCTGGCGGCTCAAAAAAGCCATGGCCGGTGGGGGCGGACTGATGGATATGGGCATCTACTCGATACAAGGCACGCGCTATACTTTGGGACAAGAGCCCATCGCCGTAAAAGCAATGCAGGAAAAAAAACGGCCTGACTTTTTTAAGGACGTTGATGAAACCGTTTTCTGGGAGTTGGAATTTCCGGGAGGCTTCACCGCTCATGGTAAATCAAGTTATAATAACGACTGGAGTTACCTGCATGTGGAAGCGCAGCACGGCAAGTTTGGACTGGAGCCTGCCTTTGGATATGGCGAACTGGATGGATATACGGCAAAGGGGCCGATGAATATTCCCAATATCATTCAGCAGGCTGCTCAAATGGATGACTTTGCTGAATGTGTCCGCCAGAACAAGCAATCGCGCGTGCCGGGCGAAGAGGGCTTAAAGGATATGAGGGTGGTGGATGCCATTTATCGAAGCCTGGATTCGGGTAAGAAGGAAAAGATCATTTAATGATATAAATATGACACTGGTCATTTAGCGGAGTGGCATTTCAATGTATATTTGGAGTAATGAAGATAAGCGCTTCCATATTAATCGTTTATTTCAGCTTGCTGATGTCGCAGCCCTATGTCAATGTGTGGCTCGGGCTCAGAAACAAGCAGAATAGCTGCCATCCTGCAAAAATGTGTTGTAAGGAAATGGCTAAACAGCAGCATAAGTCTGCGGCTAACCAGTCCAGCACCTGCAACCGCGATTTCTGCAATCCATTTGTGCCCTGCGGAGTTTCAATTTCGCACGGATTGCCTGTACTAAGGTTTGAAAACGCAGTATTAGAAGTTTCAAAAAACATCAGGCCAGCAACCAACGACGCAATACTCTCCAATTACCTTTCTGATTGCTGGCGACCGCCAAATCTCTGCTGATCATCCCAAATCACGCTAAAGAGATCAGGTAAATTATTTCAAAATTTAAGTATCTAATAAAATGAAAAAGATAAGCTTAAGCGCTTTGGCTATCGTTTTAGCCTGCGCTACCGCATTTGGCAATGGCTATGTCGCTAAGACCGACACCACGCAAACTAAAAAAGAATGCGCCGGTCAGTGCCGCAAGAATATTAAAACAGGTACCTGCAGGGATAAAAAAATGTGTTCAGATATGAACAGCTGTCGCAATAGGTGTTCGTAACATCGATCAATAATAGAAACG
>JAICXZ010000831.1 GCA_025934475.1 Mucilaginibacter sp.
GCCATCCGGAAGGTTTGTCCATGACATTTGAGGAATATTGTTGGCGAGGTATTTAAAATGCTCGCGGCTCAGGAAAAGCTCATTGGTTCTTTGTTTTACAGTCTCCTCCAGCTCGTTATTCAGCTTTTCGGTAGCCAGCTGCGCATTCTTTAACTGCTCGTTTTTTTCTTTAAGCTGGTTTTCGGTCTCTTTAAGGATGGTAAGGTCGGTAAGAATAAGGCTTAAGGCGGTACCGCTATCCATTTCGATGGTATTGCACGAAAGGAGGCAGGGGGTTACCTGTTTTTGCGCATTGATGAGCGGGATCTCTTCTTTGCAATCTTTGTTCCACGCGCCATTTGTCATCACCACGAATTTGGCCTTCCCCGGGTCGTGTACAAAATTTTTGAATGAAGCCCCTATCACTTTTTCGAGGGGCATGCCCACCATTTGCGCAAACCTGGAATTGCTATACAGGATAACCCCATCCCTATTTAAGGTAACCGCGCCCTCGTTCATTTTTTCGATGAAAATGCGATAGGTTTGATCGGCTGTTTTGAGAGTATATAATTCGTGGCTCCTGCCAGTATTTACAATAAGCGCATCCACTTTGCCGGTTCGTATAGCATCGATGGTATCATTAGCTTCTTCCAACTGGATTTGAAGCATTTGATTCTCGGCTAATAACTCGTCGTATGTTATATTAGCGTGTTCCATTTCATTCATCAGCCAATAAGCTAAGGCCTTTTAGCACTTTATCAGTATCAGACATATCCCCAATCAGCCTGCGCTCAGGTAACGGGTTTTTTTTGATCAAAAGGGGCAGGGCAATTATCTGTTCGGATATAGTCACCAACGGCTTTTGGTATGTATCAATTATCTCCAGCTCGTAATTCCCTTTCAAATATTTTTCGCAAATCTCCTTCAGGTTGGCTATAGCCCGCGTAGAGTTAGGCGTCGCACCTGTTACAAATAAACGCAGTTTGTAAATTTCTTTACCATCACCTTCCGGCGCCGTTTTGTCTTCCGTCATTATAGTTGCATCTTTACAGGACGTATATCTAAACCCACTAAAACTTTTTCTTCGTTCGACAGATCACCAATGATCTTTCGTATTGGTTCGGGTACCTTGCGCACCAGCGTAGGTATGGCGAAAATTTGATCGCCTTCAGCCAACTGGGGTTGCTTCAATAAGTCGATCACTTCAATCTTGTATTGTCCCTGCAAATGCTCTTCGCAATACTTTTGTAAATTGGTAAGCGCCGTTGTTGATTTTGGCGTCTTGCCGGCAATGTACAGCCTTAATTCGTATTTATATGATTTGCCCATTATTTCTTCTTCTGCTTTTTATTATCCGATCTTCCTTTTTCCTGCCGCATTCTGACCATTTCATCGCGGTTACTTCCCGCTATTTTTTTAATTAATTCTTCTTCAACATATACCTTGTTCAGTTCGTCTTCAACCGATTCGAATTCGGTTTTCAGGTTGGCTATTTGTGCCTCAAGCATTTTTCGTTTGCGATCAATCTCGCGGTCTTTCATATTGAGTGCATTGCTGCGGAGGGCCAAACCGGTTTGTTCCTGTAATTTTTGCGCCTCCCTGGCCGAACCTGTAAGCACGCCCTCGGGGCCCAGGTAAACATCAACCAGGTCGATGCCTTTATCAGTAATGATAAACTCCCGTACCTGGTTGGAGTGCTTCATTCCGCGC
>JAICXZ010000552.1 GCA_025934475.1 Mucilaginibacter sp.
ATTGTTTAACCGAAATTCCTGCACATTTAAAAAATACACGCAACTGAAACAATATTGTAACGGCTACGTTACAGTGTTTGGCTGTTTTATTAGTTTTGCAAACCAAATGATCTTCCCGCAATCTGATATTTCCTATATGGATAAAGAAGCAATTATATTGATGCTTCAAAGTATTAAAGAAACTTCTTCTATTGGCCCCAAACCCGGAAAATATAACCCCGGTGACCGCGTGCTTTTTGCGCTTGAACATGGACTTCTTAAAAGATCGCATACCGGCAACCTGGTTATGACCCCCAAAGGTGAAAATCTGCTGACCGGCGAGTTTGAGTGGTCAAGTTTACAACTCGAAAGCTTTTAGATACCGGTCGGCCCATTTGCCCCAATCCTTGGTTGCTTTGTGCAAAGTAGCCTTTAAATCACTGTTATTGGTACCTTTCCCTTTTTTCGGAGGAACAACTGTGTTAGGTGGCAAAGTTGTGTCGGTAACCTTGGTTGCAAACCAGGTTAGATTCTCATGAGGAAGCGCCACACCCAAAATCATTCCGGGCAACCCGTTGAATGATTCGGGGCCACCGGTCACCGGTATTTCGGTAGTGTAAAAAGCTACGACATAAATGGAGTCCATCATAATCGCATTTGCCCTGCGACAGGTATAGCCCGCAATTTCCCGCGTCTCGTCAGTGATTTTCCATTTGATTACTCTTGCCGTGTCCTTTACCAGGAAAGTCTCATCAAAAACCTTTTTTTGATTGATGCACGAGTTCGTGTTAAAGTCAGTATATATCGTGTTGTTCTGATCTTCCATTGGACCTATGCCCCATTCCTCTTTGGCTAACTCTTCTTCCTCAGGCACAAATAAGGTTTTGTTGTTTGTGAATGAAAGCGTGCTTTTGAGCGTCTTAAACTGAGGGTTTCGTTTCATAAACTCCTCTATAATGGGCTTCATCCAGGCCTCGTTATCCGAGTTCACCTCCTTTTTGATGAGCGCATATAGGTTTACCTTTTTCTCAAACTCAATGGTGCCCGATGTTGTGAAATGAGCCTGCTGTGCAAACAAGCAGTTGGTAAAAAAAATGATGCCGGCTAAGGTTGCTGCTAGTTTTTTCATCTTATTTTTTTTGAGCGGCTCCTCCGGCCATTTTGGTAAAGTTATAGGTTACGGTAAACATGAAATACCTGCGTATGGTGGTATAGCTGTTTTGGGTAATGATATTGCCTGAAGCGCTGCGGCTAAAGCCGACGTTTTGATTGAAAATATCATTCGCCCATAGCTGAAGTTTAAGATTATCAGTCTTGCCAAATGTTTTGATCAGGAAAACGTTAACCAGCGTCTTGCTGAAATCCTTGTTGAAAGATTCAGTCGCTCCCTGGTACTGGTATTCGCTATCCCAGCCAATCTGGAATTTGGCGGGCAGGTAATAGTCTATCCAGGAGTTGGCCCTGGCGCCCCATCCATTATTGTTTGCCGCGGGGTCTAGCCACGATTGGCTGATTGTGTAAGTAGGACCCCCATTGATATAAAACTCAAGCTTCTTTTCTATAAACCTCGAAATGTTTAGTGATGGATTAACCGTATAACTCCTTGTCCTGTTGAGATCGCGAGCCCCAGTAGTTGCATCATTGATATAATTATAATAGGTGTTCCCATTCAGGTTTACCCAAAGCCCTGCGTTGAAGTCGATTTTAGGAATTTTTCGGCTGAAGCCGGAGTTAAGGTTAAAGTTAGACGTTTGGTAATTGCTAAGGTTAAAATATTCAGTGGTGCTTTTACCTGCCTTAGTATCATAGGTAACATCGGTCACGATCGGGTTTGTGGTAAATGAATAATTCCCCCAAAAGTTAAATGACTGATCCGAGATCACTTTGTACGTCCGATAATACATACTGAAATTATTGGTAAATGATGGCGTAAGCCCTGGATTACCAACTATGATATTGAGTGTATTATTATTATTCACGAGCGGCTGCAGCTGGTCGAGCGTTGGCTGCGTAGTGTTGCCGTTATAATCAACACCAAAGGAGCGGAATTGACTAAAACGATATTCGTAGTGTGCCTGGGGAGCCCAGTTGATAAAATTCCGCGTTGTTGCATTGTTCGTGAACTCGTTTACTTCTTTAAAATTAACGTCGGTAACCCGGGTGCCGAAGTTTAAAACCGTTTTTCCTTTTTTGTAGTTCAAAATACCTCCCACCTGGTTAGATAGTTGGTTGAGCTTAAAATTGCTGCTTAGCGTGTCATTAAAAATATTATACACTCCAGGCGATGAAGCGTCAAAGGTTTGTCGATTGGCGCTGCCATTGTTCACGCCGATGCCATAATTGAACAGGGCCGTTATACTTTTTGATAATGGTTCAGAATAGGTAATATTCGTTCTGATCGACAGATTCTGCAAATCATTGGTTTTGGATTCATCAACAATTTGGGGTTTGTCGCCCTGGTAGAATGTGATGTTTGATTTCAGAAACCCATTGGCTGTGTTTTGACTATACTCTTCCGCCAAAAGCACCGAGAGCGTGCGGCCTGTTTTTTTGAATTTTTTGGTATAAAAAGCGCTGGCATTAAAAGCGGTTTGATGCACGGAATTATCAACGTTGCGAGTGCTTGTATTCAGGAGTGTACCATTGTTTCTTACGGAGTCGATATAAGCTTGCGAAGTGGTGCTGTGCTTTACGGTTCCGTCAACCGATACTTTAAGGTCCGAACTGGTGTCTATTTTCAGCTTATAAATGGCGCTTGCTTTTTGTCGGAATATGTAATTATGATAGACTTCGCTTGAATGATCATCGATAACAGTATCCTTCAATGTGTTTTGACTCAGATTGTCTTGCGTCCCATCCACTGAAAGTGAGCCAATTTTATAGTTGGCATTGATGGATTGTTTGTCATTATCCCATTTGGCGTCATAATGCAAACCACCGGTACGAGCTACGGGGAGCCCCTGACCGTTATATTGTCCTCCAAAGGAGTCAAGGTCATCTCCACCACCGCCACCAATCATAACGCTATTGTTGTCGCCATCAAAAGAGAAACCGTCGCCCGAGCCATATTTCTGGTTATCCTCCCAGCCAAGGCCCACTTTGCCGTTATTTCCCATGGTGCCATAAGCCGAGAACTTCTGCTTTGCCGTAAAGGCATTAAAAATGGCTGTTCCCTGGTAAACATCCTGCGGGCCGTCGCCGGCTTCAACCTTGCCAAACATGCCCTTCTTTTTATCTTCGCGCAGCTTAATATTTAAGGTAGTTTCCTTTTTGCCGTCATCGATACCTGTAAACGCCGCCTGGTCACTCTTTTTATCGTAAAGCTGCACTTTATCCACCATGTCGGCCCTCAGGTTTTTGGTCACGAGCGTTGGGTCGTCACCAAAAAATTCTTCCCCATCAACCAGCACTTTACTCACCGTTTTGCCCTGGGCCGTTATCTTGCCATTTTGATCGACCTGCATGCCCGGCAGCTGTTTTAACAGGTCCTCTACTGTAGCGTTAGGTTGGGTAACAAAGGCCCGTGCATTAAATTCGGTGGTATC
>JAICXZ010000233.1 GCA_025934475.1 Mucilaginibacter sp.
GGGATTCGCAAGGGATACCAGGGAATGATCGAGAATGATATGTATGACATGAATCCCCGCTCGGTCAGCAACATTCTGCATTTAGGCGGAACAATATTGAAGACGGCACGCTGTCTTGAGTTCCGCACCGATGAGGGCATGGAAACAGCCTATCAAAATTTAAAAAGCCAGGGAATTGATGCTTTAGTAGTAATAGGTGGTGATGGTACATTTACCGGTGCACTGCGCTTCTCTAAAAAATATCCCGACATACAGGTAATGGGCGTACCAGGAACGATCGATAACGATCTTTACGGTTCTACTTACACACTGGGCTTTGATACTGCAACTAACACGGTTATTGAAGCTATTGACAAGATACGCGATACCGCCGATGCACATGACCGTTTGTTCTTCATCGAAGTAATGGGCCGCGATTCGGGTGCTATCGCGCTTCGCGCAGGCATTTGCTGTGGCGCTGAGGCTGTTTTGCTGCCTGAGAAAGCCACCGCTATCGACGAATTGATTGAGAACCTGAAAGCGGGTCAAAATAACAAGAAGTCGTCTAGCATCGTGATCGTTGCCGAGGGTGACAAAAATGGCGGCGTATACGACATAGCCCGCCGCGTTCAAAAAGAAGTAAAAGTATACGATACCAAAGTTACCATCCTTGGTCACCTGCAGCGCGGCGGAAGCCCATCGGCATTTGACCGTGTACTAGGAAGCCGCCTTGGATATGCAGCTGTTAATGCGCTATTAAAGGGGCACACCCAGGAAATGGTGGGCCTAAGGGCAAATCACATAAAAATTACAAGCCTGGAAGAGGCTTTGACACAACACGAATTTAAATTGGAGGAGGATTTGTTGGAGATGTCGGATATACTAGCTATCTGATAAATGTTTGCAGTTGTTTATAGTGGATCGAATTATGCCGATTGGCGGCTCGCAGATAAGGGCCGTACGATAGCGTCGTTCAAAACGGCCGGCATCAATCCCTATTTCAACGACGAGAAACAGATCATCCAGCTGCTCAGCAAAAACATTAACCTCATTCACCACGCTGAGGAAATTAAGCGTGTTTATTTTTTTGGTGCAGGTTCGTTTTCGAGCGACCTGAAAAATATCGTCCATAACGCTTTTTCGACCTTCTTCAAATACGCACGGACCACCGTTGAACACGATATTGATGCCGCCGCAATTGCCTGCTGCAAAAATAAACCTGGTATAATTTGTATCTGTGGCAGCGGATCCAACGCCGCCTGGTATGATGGACGGAAAGTGACACCGAACAATTACGGCCTCGGTTTTGTGTTAGCCGATGAAGGATCGGGCAACTGGCTGGGCCGGCAATTGCTAAAGGCGTATATGAATGAGACGCTGCCGACAAATGTCAAAAAGAAGTTCGAGCACAGGTATGACCCTGACCGCAGGAGCTTGCTGGAAAAGGTTTACCGCCAAAAACAGCCTGCCGTATTTCTAAGTTCGTTCGCCGAGTTTTACGCTGATAATAAGGAAGATAATTATCTAAAGAACGTCATAATCACGGGCTTCAGTAAACTAATACATACCTATTTACTACCTTTACATAAACAGCATCCGGGGGCAACGGTAAATTTCACGGGTACGGTCGCGGCCGAATTCCAGGAATACCTGTTAGAAGCGCTCACCGGCACCAACATTATGGTTGGCAACATTGTAAAAGAACCTATAAACAATCTCTTAACATATTATAGTAATAAAAATTAGAAAATCATGAAAATAGGAATTAACGGTTTTGGCCGTATCGGACGCCTTGCTTTCAGAGCTGCAATTGAAAGACCTGACATTGAGGTGGTTGGCATTAATGACCTCGTTGAGCCGGATTACATGGCTTACATGTTGAAGTACGACTCTACTCACGGCCAGTTCAAAGGCACTATCGCTGTTGAAGGTGGTCATTTGGTTGTAAACGGCAAAACTATCCGTGTAACTGCTGAAAAAGATCCTGCTAACCTGAAATGGAACGAAGTTGGCGCCGAAGTTGTTATCGAGTCAACCGGTTTATTCCTGACCCAGGAAACTGCTCAAAAACATATCGATGCCGGTGCCAAAAAAGTTGTGATGAGCGCACCTGCAAAAGACGACACCCCTACTTTCGTAATGGGTGTGAACCATAAGCTGCTTAAAGCCGATCAGCACATCGTTTCAAACGCATCTTGTACCACCAACTGTTTAGCGCCTATTGCTAAAGTTTTGAACGACAAGTTTGGTATCGAAGAAGGCCTGATGAGTACTATCCACGCGGTTACTGCTACTCAGAAAACTGTTGACGGACCTTCACACAAGGATTGGAGAGGCGGCCGCGGTGCTTACCAGAATATCATCCCTTCATCAACCGGCGCTGCTAAAGCTGTTGGTTTGGTTCTGCCTGAATTGAAAGGTAAGTTAACTGGCATGTCATTCCGTGTACCGGTGGCCGACGTTTCGGTAGTTGACTTAACTGCACGCTTAAAAACTCCTGCCACTTACGAAGCCATCAAAGCTGCCATGAAAGAAGCATCTGAAGGCGACCTGAAAGGTATCCTTGGTTACACTGAAGATGAAGTAGTTTCAGAAGATTTCAAAGGTGATGCACGCACCTCGATTTTTGATGCTAAAGCTGGTATCGCATTGAGCGATACTTTCGTTAAAGTAGTATCATGGTATGATAACGAGTGGGGCTACTCAAACAAACTGATCGACCTGGTACAGGAAATCGGTAAATTATAATTTTCAACCCTCGCAATAATAATTGAGCCCTGGAGACAGGGCTTTTTTATTTTTTATCATTCTCATGTGTGCCTGCACATCCCGCTAAAAGCGCCAATTCCTTGGTAGTACAACCTGAGGCTCTAAGTTTTGACAAAACCTGCTCTCCAAAAATCAGGTTAACTAATTAAAAGCCTTAGAAAAATGACAACATCAAGTCCCAAAGAAACAGTCCTTTTATTTATCAATTCGATGAACGCCGAAGATTTTGATGCGGCGCGTAAATATGTTAGCGACGATATGAAATTTATTGGCGTAATGGGTAGCCGCGACAATGCAGATGCCTATTTTAAGGACATGTCGAAGATGAAGTTTAAGTACAATCTCAAAAAAGTGTTTGCAGACGGAAGCGATGTTTGCCTTTGGTACGATATCGATATGGGCGGTAAAACCATTTTTACCAGCGGTTGGTATCATGTGGAAGATGGAAAGGTAGACTGGTTTAAAGTTTTGTTTGATCCAAGGCCTTTATTGGAGCAACCGCCAAAGAAAGCGGCGGCTCAGGCTCACTAAATTTATAACCGTTAAACGCAATGCATAGCGAAAGGCCACCAATCGTGGCCTTTCTTATTGATATTCGTTTACTCCGTTTTCAAACTCTTAACCGGGTTCATCAAAGCTGCTTTTAGGCTCAGGTAAGATACTGTACAGAATGCGATGACTACCACCGCTATAAACGGCATAATGAAAAACAGTGGATTAACATCGATCCGGAAAGCATACGTTTGCAGCCATTTGTGGATAGCATACCACGCCAATGGTATCGATAGGACAAATGCGATAACGATAAGTATTGCAAAATCGCGATAAAGCAACTGAAGGATATTATTTACCGAAGCGCCCAGTACTTTGCGTATGCCAATCTCTTTGGTTCTTTGTACAATGGTATAAGAAACAAGGCCGAATAACCCCAAACAAGCTACTAATATCCCTATGCCAGTAAATACTCCAAAAACCTGTCCAAATTGTTTGTCGGCATGGTACTGCTGGTTAAAATGATCATCAAGGAAAAAGTAATCGAATTGATCTTCGGGGAAGAAACGTTTCCAATTAGCTTGTAATCCGTCAATAGTTTGTTGCAGATTCGCAGTGCCAATTTTCACTGAGACATCTCCCCGTACATCAGGTATACATCGAAAAATGATGGCATCATAATCATCGCGTAGTGATTGCTGATGATAATTATCCACCACGCCTACTATCGTATAGGTTTTACCCCAGAAATCTATCCGCTTGTTTACAGCGTCGGCCGGCCTGTCATAACCTAATTGTTCTGCTGCTTTTTTACTGAAAACCACTGAACCGGTATCTGTAGGAAAATCTTTTGATATGTTTCTTCCTGCCAGAACTTTAAAGTTAAATGCGGCGAGGTAATCATAGTCGCCGCCAACAATGCGGTACTGTTTACCGGTAGACTCGGCTGCACCATGCAGCTTAATACCGCCAGCGTTCCACGGAATCGGTTCTCCCGGAATAGTTGTCGACGCGGTAACACTTTTCACATTGGCCAATTTCAGGCTTTCGTCCTTGAAATTTTTCATGGTGCGATAGAAAGAATCGACTTTAGCCAGCGGCGCCTTGATCACCAATGTCTGATCGATATTAATACCCAGGTTCTGCTTTTGCATGTATTCGATCTGTTTAAACACGGTTACTGAACCAATCAGCAGGAATATTGATGCTGCAAACTGAAAAACCACCATTCCCTTGCGCAAAATAATGCCCTTTGGCGATGCAGAAAGTTTCCCTTTCATCACTTCAATGGGTCTGAAAGACGACAGAACGATTGCAGGGTAAAATCCCGAAAAGAAGGTACCTACGAGTAGCATGCCCAATACACTTAACCAAAACGACAGGTGACCAAACAGGCTAAAACTAATGTCGACACCAGACAAGCTGCCAAATACCGGCAGGAATATGCTGATCAGGATAAATGCCACCAGCACCGATAGCAAGTTAAGCAGGGCAGCTTCAAACATAAATTGGGTGATCAGTTGTCGCTTACCCGAACCCAATGTTTTCCGCACACCAACCTCTTTGGCGCGGCCTATGCCGCGTGCCGTAGCCAGGTTAATGTAGTTTATCCATGCAATAATGATCACAAAAATGGCGACGCCCAACAGCAGGTAAACCGAATTGCCATCAGAATTAGGCTCCAATTCGAACATCCGATTTGAATACAGGTGGATACTTTGAGCCGGCTGCAGTGTATAGACAGCGGTTGCCCCTGCGCTTTTAAACAACTCCTCATAAGCCTTTTTAACGATTGGAACAAACTTGGCTTCCAGTTTTCTGGGATCGACGCCGGGACGTAACAAGAGATAGGTGGTACAGCCATCGTTATACCATTGATGATCAAGCTGAGGCGCATAATTTTTGATCAATGTGCTATACGATTGCAGGAAATCCAGCTTCATGTGGGTATTCTCGGGCATGTCCTTCATTACACCAGTAATCTTGATGGGCTTGTCATTATTCATTACCAGTGTTTGGCCCACTGGGTTGCTGTTATTGAAAAGCTTCTTCGCTATCGTTTCAGAAATGACAACCGAGTTAGGTTCTTGCAGCGCGGTTTTGGGATCACCACTTAGTAAGGGATAACTGAAAATATTGAAAAATGACCCGCTTACGAAATAGTCGTACTGATCTTTAATAACTATCTTCTGGTCCTTATAATTTACAAGCACCTGGCCGGCAGGTACCATTTTTACAAAATCTTCTATATCGGGCAATTGGGCCTTAAATTCGCTGCCCGGCGCAAATGCTCCGCCTGCCCAGCGCGTGCTCAATTTACCGTTGTCGTACCGGTCCTGGTTGATGCGATATATCCTGTCTCCCTTTGTGTGAAACTTATCAAAGCTTAGTTCGAAAGTTACATATTGCAATATCAGCAGGCACGCGGCCATGCCGATAGCGAGTCCAAAAATATTGATAAATGAAAAGCCTTTGTTTTTAAGAAGGTTTCTGAAGGCAATCAACAGGTAATTCTTGATCATGATCCGATTGGTTTTGTACCGATAACCCTGCCAACAATGTGCCTAATTTGCAACCA
>JAICXZ010000602.1 GCA_025934475.1 Mucilaginibacter sp.
CCGGATGTCGGTGTTGTCTTCTATAATGAGGATCGTCTTCATAATTACTGCGGAAATGAGATAGTGAAAGAAGTGCCTTTATTTACTTTGCTTTGAAATTTGATGACACCCTGCATGAGGGTAGCATATCGTGTTACAATGTTGAGACCCAGGCCTGTTCCCGGAATATTGCCCGTATTGTGCGCCCTGAAGAATGCTTCGAATAAATGTTTCTGGTCATTTTCGGGTATGCCGATGCCATTATCCTTTACGGTTATGGTGAGCTGGCTCTCGCTTATTTCGGTATTAAATTCGATAAACGTATTCTCGCCCGAATATTTGATAGCGTTGCCTATCAGGTTGATGATGCAATTCTTTAGAAGAGCCGGATCGAGCTTTGCAGCACTGCCGGCGCCGGTATGCTGGTAAACGATCAGCTGGTTTTGTTTGGCCACCAATTGCATCTCTTCCGTTATTTCCTCGCCAAATTTTACAATGTCAAATTCGGTAAATTCAGGCTCCACTTTGCCGGCTTCCAATTTTTCGAGCGAAAGGAAATCGTTCAAGATCGAAGTAAGATTGCTGATTGCATTTTTGATCTTGTTGATGTGCTTGGCAATATTCGGATTATCCAGTTGCGCCGAGTATTTCTCGATCAGCACAGCCGAAAGCTGTATGGCACTGAGCGGTGTGCGGAACTCGTGCGAAGCCATCGAAACAAAGCGGCTTTTGAGCTGGCTCAGTTCTTTTTCCTTCTCGAGCGAAATACTCACTTCCTCTTTTGCCAACTGTAGCGCTTCAACCGTTTCCTTTAACGAATGCGTACGTTCTTCCACCAACTCCTCGAGTTTTGTAGCATACTCCCTAAGCTTTTCTTCGGCATCTTTTTCGCGCGAAAGATCATGTATAAAACCAGTATAAACTTTTCGCCCCAGGAACTGCACCTCGCTCACCGCCAGGCGGAAAGGAAACACTGATCCATCTTTTTTTAACCCTTGCACCTCACGCCCAATACCGATGATATGTGGATCGTGCGTACGCTGGTAACGGGCAATGTAGCCGTCGTGGTTTTCCTTATAAGGCGACGGCATTAACGCGTTAACATTCTTGCCTATTACCTCGGCCGGGCTATATTGAAACAGATTGCATGCCGCCGGATTAATCGTCTCTATCTTGCCGCGTTCGTCAATGGTGATAATACCGTCAATTGCGGTTTCGATAATTGCCTTAAGCAGCGCAGCGTTTTCCATATAAAATGATATTTATCACAAATATCACATTTGCTATAAATTAAGAAAATGCTATTAATTATTTGAAAAAGTGATCAGGGTCATTTTTTCAAATAATGCCTACTTTCATCTACCTGGTTCATTTGAGCCTGTCACTTTCGTTTACTTTCGTTTTATTTTGTTTTATTTGCTTTTATTTGTTTTTATTTGCATCTTGCTTGCGAAAATTGAAACTAAATAGCCCAGACTGTAAAATACAACAAAAAAGGCATTTACTTTCCTAACAACGAGGCCTTCTTTTATTTCTATTTACTTTCTGTTTGCGGCTTAATGTCGCAATTTTGAAGAAAAACGAAATATGCTTCCAACACACCGAAGAGATAAAATATTAGAGCTGCTGCAAGAGGATGGCTCAGCCAAAGTGCTCGACTTGGCAAAGCTTTTTAAAGTTACCGAGGTAACCATAAGGCAGGACCTTGAAAAGCTCGAAAAAGATGGTTTGATCATCAGGGAATACGGCGGAGCCTACCTGAAAAATATCAAGGACCAGGTACAAACCTTTTCGCTGACGCACCAGGAAAACCTGGATAAAAAGGAGCTTATCGCCAGTAAATGTTTGGAGTTCATTGAAAGCGGCGATACGATCATCCTGGACTCTGGCTCTACAACAACCGAGCTGGCCAAGAAGCTCAAAGGGATGAAAAACCTGACGGTGATCACCAACGCGCTGAACATTGCACTGATGCTCGGTGCAGAACCCGGCATTGAGGTGATTGTTACAGGGGGCGAGTTTAAACCACCTACCCTTTCGCTAACGGGCCAGAAGGCAGCTGATTTTTTTAAAGGGTTGAATGTTCAGAAGCTCTTTTTGGCAACAGCAGGAATATCGCTAAAGTCGGGACTTACTTATCCCAGCATTAGCGATCTGGTGGTAAAGAGGGCCATGATAGAAGCGGCAGAACAACGCTATCTGGTGGCCGATTCTTCTAAAATGGGCAAAACGGCGCTGGCGAGCCTGGGTGCGCTTTCGTTGATAGATTATATCATAACCGACCCGGGGATAGAAGAAAAACACAAGCAAGTTTTTTACGATAACGAGATAGAATTAATAATTGCAAATGGAAAATAAAGAGGGGAACATAACCTTTGGCGTCATTATCGGCAACCGCGACTTCTTTCCGGATAAACTGGTGGGAGAATGCAAAACCGATCTGACCACAGCTTTCGCGAAGGCGGGAATTACACCAATTATGCTGAACACGACCGATACCAAACTCGGTGGTGTTGAAACTTTTCACGACGCACAAAAGTGCGCCGAACTATTCAGAAAGCATGCGGATACCATCATGGGTGTGCTGGTTGTACTGCCAAATTTCGGCGACGAAAAAGGCATTGCTGAAACACTGAAGCTTTCACGACTGAACGTTCCGGTGCTGGTGCAGGCTTATCCGGATGATCTGAATAAAATGGATGTGGTTAATCGCCGCGATGCCTGGTGCGGTAAAATTTCGGTATGTAATAACCTTTACCAGTTCGGTATAAAATACTCCCTCACGACAAAACACGTGGTGCATCCGCTCGATGCAAGCTTTCACCAGGACCTGCTCGATTTTAAAGCAGTGTGTCGTGTAGTAAAAGGTATGCGCAATGTCAGAATCGGTGCGGTCGGTGCAAGACCGGGTGGTTTTAATACGGTGCGTTATAGTGAAAAAATATTACAGCGTAACGGCATTTCAGTTGTTACAGTCGATTTATCGGCTATCCTCGGTAACGCCAACAAACTGACCAAAGATGACCGCATCGTAAAAGATCGCCTGGAAAAAATTAAAGCCTATTCTCCTACCGGCAGAACGCCCGATGACAGGCTTGTACAAATAGCCAAGCTCGACGCGGTTTTGCACGAGTTCATGCAGGAACAGGCGTTGGATGCCACCGCAATACAGTGCTGGACATCGCTGCAGCAAAACTATGGTTGTAACGTATGTACCAGCATGAGCATCATGAGCGAGAACATGCTGCCAAGCGCCTGCGAAGTTGATGTTACCGGTACC
>JAICXZ010000620.1 GCA_025934475.1 Mucilaginibacter sp.
CACCGATAGAAAAAGTATGGGACGCTTACACCGACCCTAAACAAATTACCCAATGGAACAGCCCTTCCGACGACTGGCATTCACCCAGGGCTGAGAACGAGCTGCGCCCGGGTGGCTCATTCAACTATCGCATGGAAGCGAAGGATGGTAGCTTTGGTTTCGATTTTGGCGGAACTTTTGACGACGTGAAACCAAACGAATTGCTATCTTACACAATTGGCGATGGCAGGAAAGTTGAAAATGTATTCATCCAAGAAGGTAATGCAACCAAAGTAACTGTAACCTTCGAAGCCGAAAACCAGAACTCCATTGAAATGCAGCGTGGCGGCTGGCAGGCTATTTTGAACAATTTTAAGAAATACGCTGAATCACTTTAATTAGAACAAAGGGTGTCACACTGAGCCCGTCGAAGTGTGTGCGGTTGGCCTTTGCGCACCATGCTTCGACGGGTTAAGCGTGACACTTTTTATCCGGTCATTTCGCTTTCAGAGAATGCTGACGATTTTCAGGAATCCGCCCTTTGCTTAGCGTCCGCCGTAAGCGGGGTGAAGAAGTTTACAAGATTCCCATCCGGGTCCCTGAATAACAGAGAGCGGTTGCCCCACGGCATTGTCGTAGGCGGCTGTATCAGACCGTCTTTAATATAGTCTGCTATTTCGTTGTATTTTGAGTCAACATCTTCGACCCTAAATTCTATGATGGCCGATTGGTTTGCAGCCGGTTGCGCTATATTTGTTGCCCCAAAAAGTGCCAGCGTGTTGGTGCTGCCTATAGCGAGCGTTGCCTGGGTGGTTCTTAATTCGGCAAAATCTGGTGTGTAGATGGTTAACGAACTTCCGGTAACTTTTTCATAAAATTCAACCAATGGCTGAATGTCTTTTGTAATGATCCTAACTGATGCTAAATTCATGCGTCTTATATTTTTGTATGTGCAAAGATTGTTGACGTCGATGACAGCGGTATGTCAGCAGGTTTGATTTCGAAAAAGATTATTGAAGGACGCTTTGCAGCTGACCAAATTATTGTTTGAATATCATCACCAATGCCCTATCCAGCAGCACATCGGCGTGCACATTGTTATTGTCACCAAAACGGCCAACAATCTTTCCGGTTGGGTCTATGAGCACGCGGGTAGGTATGAAATGGATGCCATAGCGGTCATTAATATCATCTGAGGTGCCAGTGCCGCTGAGGACATTTGGCCATTGATCCAATTTATCTTTGGCTATTGCTTTCTTCCACGCATCAGGCGATTGATCATTATCGGCGATGCCAATAACCACCAGGCCCTTCGCTCTGTATTTGTTATAGATGTCCGCCAGGTGCGGATTGGCTTCACGGCAAGGGCCGCACCAACTGGCCCAGAAATCGAGTAGTACATACTTTCCTTTGTAATCATTTAATACAACCGCCTGGCCGTTCATATCGGCAGCGGTAAAATCCGGCGCCTGGTTGCCCGATTGCAGATTATCTAATTTTTGTATGTCGGCAGCAATTTGCTGACCGTCGTGACTTTGTTTCTGGAAGGGTGTGAAATAGGCGAAAACACGTTTGGCCGAATCGAGCCCTATTTGTGTCACATAATATACCATCTCGTGCAGCGAAACGTAGGAGGTTGGGTGCTTCAGGAAAAACTGGTAGGTGAGGGTCTTGATACGATTATCAAAAGGCTCAAACTGCGTACCAATCTGTGCCGCGCGTTCAGGGTCCTTTTCCCGGTTGTAGCGATCGATAAGCGGCTGCATCTCTTTTTTGATCGGGGTGATAGTTTTGCTGAGCTCAATATATTCATCCTCGCTTTTTGATCCGGCGAGCTTCAGCGAGTCAACTTTGGCGATGTCACCCGTTAGGTAAATGCGCCCCGGTTCAATGTACATTTCGTGTGAATGAGCCATAATGGCGCTATCTGTCAGCTTTTCGCCCTGGTCCTTAAAGGCTATATTGGCAAGGACAGGCCTGTTCAGACTGTCAGTGATCATGAACCGGTCATCGTAAATGGGCCTCGATTGAAAAACTTGTTGACCCAGGTTATTCTCGTAAAACAGCAGAACAGAATCTTTATGGGTGCCATGCATGCGTCCGTAAAGCGTGAAAAGATTTTCGGAGATGCCTCGCTGTGCCAGCGCAAAATGCCCTAGCAGAAGCAGTGATGTGATGAGACTTAACAGCTTGATTTTCATAAATCAGGGTGTTGCCAGTTTAAGTAGTTCCTTTTATACATACTTTTACGTATAAATGACTATAGAAGGTTTACAGGAAATTTGTTATCAGTTACCCGGCGTAACGCAAAGCATCAAACTGTTCAACCACCTGTGTTTTGAGGTGGGCGGGAAAGGGTTTCTGTATACTTATCCTGAATCCGTACCAACGCCGGCTGCTTTCAAAGTCCCGGACGAGGAGTTTGAGGGAATTATAGCCAGAGAAGGTATCAAACCACATCCTTATGTTGCCCGCTACAAATGGGTAGAAGTGACGGATATCAACGTGTTAACCCATAAAGAATGGGAGCGCTGCATCAAGCAATCTTACGATCTTATCGCTGCTAAATTGCCAAAAAAGACCCGCAAAACAATTGGCCTCGAATAACCGACTCGTTTCTAGTTAACTAATCACCAGTCAACTAATCACCTTTTTTAGTACTTTTGCCACCTCAAAAACGCGAGAATAGCCGATGGACTACCAATTCAGAGAAATAGAGAAAAAGTGGCAGCAGTTTTGGGCCGAAAATCAAACTTTTAAGGCCGATAACAATTCGGAGAAACCCAAGTATTATGTGCTGGATATGTTCCCTTATCCTTCGGGAGCAGGGCTGCATGTGGGCCATCCGCTGGGCTATATCGCATCTGATATTTTTGCGAGATACAAGCGCCTCCGGGGCTTCAACGTGCTGCACCCGATGGGTTACGACTCATTCGGCTTGCCCGCCGAGCAGTATGCTATTCAAACAGGCCAGCATCCGGCTATCACAACTGAGGCCAATATCAATACCTATCGCCGTCAGTTGGATCAGATTGGATTCTCATTTGACTGGAGCCGCGAGGTGCGTACCAGCTCGCCCGACTTTTACAAGTGGACACAATGGATATTCATGCAGTTGTTCAACTCGTGGTATAACAAAGCTGCCGGCAAAGCGGAAAGCATCGAAAAGCTGATTAAACATTTCGAACAGAGTGGATCTGCAGGCATTGACGCTGTA
>JAICXZ010000134.1 GCA_025934475.1 Mucilaginibacter sp.
CCTTTTTTCTGCGAAGGGCGGTAATCTCGTTCTCGGTTTCGGTGATCTTGCCGCGCCATTCGTAATATTCCTGCTCAGCCTGTTGAGTTGCTTTTTCGAGCTCCTCTTTTTGCCTGTACATTTCTATCAGGTCCTCGTCGGAGTGATCGGATAGCGCCAGATTCTCTGCGATCGCAACTTTCACTTTTTCAAGTTCAGTACTGTTTTGGATAATGCGGCTCTCGAGGCTTTCCTTTTGGGTTTCGCGATATTCAAGATCCTTTACCAGGCCCGAAACCTTATTCTGCTGCTGATGAAAACGAATATTTTCCTGGTTATAAGCGTTTGACTGGATAGTAGCCTGTTCGTTTAGCTCGTTAAATACCTGTTGTTTTTCGGAGAGCAAATCGGCTTGTATTTGCCTTTTCGATTTTAATTCAACAAGTTCAGGCTGCAGCCCCGATTTTTCCTCCTCGATACTGACGATCTTTTGGGCGATATCTTCCTTCCTGTTCCGGCTGTTTTCGATAAAAGCCTCATATTGCTCCTGGCGGGTTTTCACAGCAATAAGTTCGGAATTCAACCTGTTCAGGTCTTGTTCCTGTTGGTGTATCTGGCCGCTTTTATCCTGAGATTTCAGTGTCGACAGTCTGGACTGTAACTCCTCCTGCTTGTGTTTGTAGTCAACTACCCTGCTATCGATCGATTTGATCTCTTTAGACAGATTTTCAAGATTCTTTGCCCGGCCAATACGTTTACCCTCGAACAAGCCGACTGAGCCGCCCGCCATCGTAAATTTCGATTTGTTGAATTTGCCGCTTTTGCCAATTAGTATAACGTCGCTCGTTAATGAAGCACTATTTAAATCCTTTTCGGTCGAGTCGTTAACAAGGTATACATTCCTGAGCAGGTGATTGCAAAGATTTTGATAGCGGGGCTCAACCTCAACAACGCTCAATGCTGGGATACCATCCACATCGTTAATTGGAGCTGTTTTGTCCTGGCTGGCGTAATTGCTCAGGACAAAAAATTGGGCACGACCCTGGGATGCATTGCTCAGTAAGTTAATGCCTGCAATAGCTTCGTTGTAATCCTCAACCACATAATAGTTCATCAGCGGCTCGAGGTAGTTTTCGATGGCTACACGATATTCTTCTTTACAAAACAGAACATCGCTAAAGAGGGGCGCGCTTTTTGCCCAGCCGGTCGATTTTCTCAGGAAGCGGATCGACTCCGGAAATCCTTCCAGGTTGTCGACCATGCTTTTGGTCAGGTTGTATTCGTTCTGCTTTGCGTCGAGTTTACGGCTATCTTTAATGATACCTTCTTTGACAACTTCTATTTCACCTTCTGTATCTTTAATTTGGACTTGCAGCTTTTCTTCAGCGTCGACAAGCAAACCTAATTCCTTTTCCATCGATTCTGCACGATGCTGAAGTTCGGCCACAACCTGGTTGAAATGCGAAAGCTCAGCCTCTTTATTCGTCGCATCTTCCATGTTGCGCTGGCTTTCCTGCTCTAAAGCCTGTTGCTGTATCTGTAGTATATCGAGATCTTTCTCAGTTTTATAAATCTGATTTTGAAGCGAATTATTGGTGCTGTTAAGCTCATTTAACGCAGCACGGGCGGAATTTTGTTGGCTACGCAACTCGTCGACCATCTCCTTAAGTTCCGACACTGATGCAAGAACATTTGCCAGGTTTTCATCTTCCTGCACTTTTTCTTCTGCCAGGCGTTTGATATTGTACAGGACGTGGTTTAACTGGTTACGATCCCGCTCCAGTTCCTCATTCAAACGACTTTCTTTATCCTGCTGAAATTTGAGTTGTTCATTTTTTATCTTCTTCTCGTTCTCATAGGCCCTGATCTTGGCTACAAACTCGTTAGTCGCTTTTTGTTGAGTCGAAAGATTCTTTTCGCGGACAAGGCTATCAGTCTTTTGTTGCTGTAAACCCGCCTCGGCGCTATCTATGTGGGCGACGATGCCCATTTTCTCATCATGCTGTTTTTGTTCTTGCTCCTCTATCTTTTTCAGCGAGTCGCTGAAAGCAACGATCCGGAACGAGGCAAGCATGATGCTCAGGTTTTTATATTGTTCCTTGAGGCGATAGTAACGCTCTGTCTTTTTTGCCTGGTTTTCGAGTGTTTTAAGGTTCTTCTCAATTTCTGAAAGAAGGTCCTCAACACGCTCCAGGTCTGCTTCGGTATCTTTTAATTTATTGAAGGTTTGCTTTTTGCGCAGTTTGTATTTGGAAATGCCCGACGCTTCTTCAAAAAGGTTCCTGCGCGAGCCTTCCTTGTTAGCGATGATTTCGTCGATCATCTTCAATTCGATGATAGAGTAGGAGTCAGGTCCAATACCTGTATCGAGAAAGAGGTCGGTTATATCCTTCAAGCGGCATTGTACATCGTTGAGCCAATACTCGCTCTCGCCAGCGCGATAAAGTTTCCGTGTAACAGTAACTGTGGTGAATTCCGTAGGGAGAATATTCTTTGTATTATCGAATGTAAGCGACACCTCGGCCAGGTTGGCGGCCTTCCGTCCCTTGGTGCCGTTAAAAATGATATTCTCCATTTTTTCTGAACGGAGCATCCGTGTGCTTTGCTCACCCAATACCCACCTTATCGAATCGACCACGTTCGACTTGCCGCAACCATTGGGACCCACGATAGCAGTGACCCCTTCATTAAAGTTGATGGTCACTTTATCGCCGAAGCTCTTGAATCCCTTAATCTCTAGTTTGGTTAACTGCATTCTTTATTAGGTGAAAGGTGAAAGGGCTAAGGCGAAAGGTAAGGTACTGGCAACAAAAACCTTTAACCTTTCACCTTTTGCCTTTCACCTTCAAACAAAAATTTCTCCTTTTAAATATGTAACGGCATTGCCGCTCATCAGCACGCGTTCGCCGTGAAGCTCGCACCATAATTCGCCTTTGCGGGCTGATAGCTGGTAGGCGTGAAGTTTTGACTTACCGAGTTTTTCGGCCCAGTAAGGTATCAGGTTACAATGAGCCGATCCGGTAACCGGGTCCTCTGGAATGCCTGCCCCGGGAGCGAAGAAACGGGATACAAAATCGGCTTGTTTACCTTTTGCCGTTACAATAAATCCAACGGTGTCAAACTTTGACAGGGCTGAAAAGTCAGGGTTCAGATCAATAATATCATCTTCTGATTCGTAAACCAGGAAGTAGTCCCTCGAACGTAACACCGCTATCGGATCCTTGCCCCCCAATGCTTCCGCAAGGCCATTAGGCATTTCAATACCAATTGGAGGCCTGGATGGAAAATCCATCGTGTATTTGTCGCCATCCTTTTTTACCGTCAGCACACCTGCCTTTACGGTCTCAAAGTGTATGGTATCTTTTGTATAGCCTAATTCGGTAAATATGATATGCGCCGAAGCTAGTGTAGCATGGCCGCATAGGTCAATTTCAAATTCAGGTGTAAACCAGCGGAGCTTATATCCATCGCCTTCAGCTACAAAAAAAGCTGTTTCAGCCAGGTTGTTTTCGTTGGCAATCTTTTGCATAGTTTCGTCCGGGAGCCACTTATCCAATGGACAAATGGCAGCGGGATTGCCGCCGAAAAGCCGGTTGGTAAAAGCATCAGCCTGGTAAATGGTAATGGTCATAATGATCTAATTATTGCCACTAAGATAATTATAAGTAACCAAATCGTTAAGGCTCGAAACAGGTTTTGTACAGCCTTCGGTTAAAATAATTATCCTGTCGCTGATGTCCATTACATTGTGGTATTGATGGTCGGTAATGATAAGGCCTTTGTGCCGGGAAATGGCTTTGATGACCTGTTTAAAATAATCGGATTGAACGGGAGTGACGTGTGTAAAAGGTTCATCCAGCAATATAAAATCGGCCCGGCTGTATAGTACCATCAGCATTTCAAGTTGCCGCAATTCGCCGCCCGAAAGTTGGGATACTTTTTTATGATAATGATCCTGGTAGACGGGATACGAAGTAAACTCCGACCAATGTGATGGAGCTACCAGCATTTTAGCCAGGCTTTTAATAATGATGCCAGGCGGCAAATAATTATGTTGTGGAAGATAGCCGATCCTGTTGTTGTGATATCCTTTAAAGATAAACTTATCACCAATACTTACGTACTTATGCGCAGCCGTTAGCGTGCCAAAAATTATCTTTAATAGCGATGACTTGCCGCTGCCGTTTCGCCCAAGTAAGCCCACTATTTCGTTTTGTGAGCAATGCAGGCTGATGTCCTGCAGGATTTTTCTGCCATCGAATTCGAGCTCAACACTATCAACCTTTAATTTAAGCATGTAAAGGCAATTAGCGTGTAAATACAGATGTCCAAAGCCAGGGCCCGCAAAATCAACCATCGCACGGTATAACCCGCATTACGGAAATAGAAGAAATGGTGTTTACTGACGTAATTGTACAGCAAAACTGCGATGGTAAAACCAGCCAGCTTAGAAACGAGAAAACTTAGACGAGTTAGAGGTATTCCACCATAACTCAGCGCAATTTGTGTTAGAAGCGTAAACGCAACATTATACCAGGCCAGGAGTCTGTAGAAATGGATCGTTAAGGTAACTGTTCTGTTCAAAAGCCTGATTGCGATGACCAATCAAACAGATTAATCCGGAAATTATTGTTTGTTGATAGCAATTCGGCACAAAGTATACTCATCGAACTACCAAAACCCAACCCGATAACCTCGGGATGTTTTCGGGCATAAAATCGATCATATAATAATAGGTTCCCGGCGGTACTTTTTTGCCGCCATCGGTGCCGTCCCATGGTTTACCGTATCCAATGCTTTGGAACACCATTTGTCCGTCGCGGTCAAAAACGCTTACCGTAGCCTTTGGGTAGTCGTCCATGTTGGTGATGGTCCAATAGTCATTTATGCCGTCGCCGTTTGGAGTAAATGTGTTTACGATGCTTAATTTTTTGTATACTCTTACAAATACGGAGCTCGTGCTTTCACCGCAACCAACGAGCGATTGCACATGTAGAGTGTAAGTAATATTACTTGGAACGCTGGTGGTTGGCGTTAGTGAGTTTGGATCATCAAGGTAATCCGATGGTGTCCAAAAATATTTTACGCTATCGCCCGAAGCTGTTCCTTGCAATTTAGCGGTTTGCCCTTCAAATATTCGTTGGCTGTTTCCGGCATTTGCTACTGGTAATTTTCTCACAGTAACGGTCATAATGGCCGATTTTGTGAAATAGGGGCAAGCATCGTTGCTCAGGCTTACACTATAGGTTGTAGTTACAGAAGGGCTGGCTCTTGGATTGGGAATTTCGTCGTGATCAAGACCTTCAGACGGCGACCATTTATAAACAGTGGCATTAGCGCTTTTTAAATTTAATAGCACCGATTCTCCTTCGCAAATAGATACATTTTGCAACGGCTCAACAGTTACTGCAGGATATACTTTGAGGGTGGTGGTGGCGAAAAATGCACAACCATATTTTATGATCCGAAGCGTGTAATCACCATCAATTGCAGTTGTGGCACTATCGGATACCAGGGCTGCATGCTGAGTGGAGGTAAAGCCGTTGGGCCCGGTCCATAAATAACTATCGCCGCCGTCGGCATACAGTCTGTATGGGTAGCCTACACAGACAGATGAATTAGCCGGAAGCGGGTATGCGGGCAACTGATGAACGTATACATTAAGCGGATCCGAATAAATCCGGCATTTTTCGGAGCCTGCATTAGTACTGCTTAAAACACCGATTCGGTACTGGTAAAGCCCGGGCTGGGCGTTCGGAATATTGAATGAATAACTGGTGGTAGTGGCGCCCGGAATGTTAACCCAGCCATTGCCGTCATTTTTATTTGCCTGCCATTGATAGCCTGGATCAGGGTAACCTTGTTGTTGTGCAACAACGGTATAACTCACATCATCGCCAATACAGTTATCCTTATCGGCAGTATTTCCAATGGTGCCAAAGCCGCGCTGTATTAACGGGCCGCACGGACTAAAGGTGATATCGTCCAGAGCGAGGTCGTTTCCCAAACCGCCGGCGCTATTGTTGGTCATTTTTACAACGATGTCAGAGCCATCAGCAGGGGTAGTGAAGAAAGTGCCATACTGTTTCCAGGTTAAGTCTGCTTCGTTGTCCGCTTTAATGTTGCCGGTATTAAATGATTGCAGGACCTTGCCGTCGGCTGTTTCGATGCTAAAGGTAATGTTGGGTTCGGAATAACCCTGCGTTTGCGGCAAGTCGCGCAAAATGTTAGCTATCCATGCGGCAAACTGATAGGTAGTGTTGGGGCATAGCTTATCGCCTTTGACCAGGTAAGTAAAAAACAAGCTAGGGTCGTCGGTGGCGTTAATGATCATGGTGTAGCCATTTACATCACCTGTATGATCATGTGAAAAGGATTTCCAGGTTGCGCCCTTGCACGACGTGCCCATTGACGACAGCAGGGCATAGGTGCCATCATCTCCGCCACAAACATCATTGATGTATTTGAGATTGGTTATACCGTCGGGAAGTTCTCCTCCGGGCGCGGAACCGCTGCCAAAGGTTTCGTTGACTACAGGGGCGCCCAAACTCCCGGTACAAATTTGTGCATTGGCTGTTATTGCGCACGTTGAACCTGCTACAAAGAAGATAAGGAAACGAAACAGCAGGCGCATTAGGTTTACAGGGATGTCAACCTATAAATCTAGTTGATTTATACTTAAAACCGAAAGATTTTTAGCAGAAACAAAAAAGCCTCCCGGACTGGGAGGCTTTTGATATTATTAGCCTAAATATGATTTGAGTATTTTGCTTCTCGATGTATGTCTCAGGCGTTGCAGGGCTTTGTCTTTGATCTGGCGCACACGCTCACGGGTCAGGTTAAACTTCTCACCGATTTCTTCGAGTGAAAGCGGATGATTGGTGCCCAAACCGAAGAATAATACGATGATCTCGCGCTCGCGCTCGGTCAATGTCGAGAGAGAACGTTTGATCTCTTCAGAAAGCGACTCATTGATCAATATAGAGTCGGTATTTGGCTCCTGGTTTTCGAGTACGTCCAATAGTGTGTTTTCTTCACCCTGAACGAAAGGTGCATCCATGGATACATGACGACCAGAGTTGCTCAGCGTGTCAGAAATCTTATCGACAGTGGTTTCCAGCATGTCGGCAAGCTCTTCAGGAGAAGGCTCACGTTCGTATTCTTGTTCTAATTTAGAGAATGCCTTGCTGATCTTGCTCAATGAACCAACCTGGTTCAAAGGAAGACGTACGATACGCGACTGCTCGGCAATAGCCTGCAGAATTGATTGACGGATCCACCAAACTGCGTACGAAATGAATTTGAAGCCCTTGGTTTCGTCAAAGCGTTTTGCAGCTTTGATGAGGCCCAGGTTTCCTTCATTGATCAGGTCGCCTAAGGTAAGACCCTGGTTTTGATATTGTTTTGCTACCGAAACAACAAAACGAAGGTTTGTTTTTGTTAACCGCTCCAGTGCTGCCTGATCTCCCTCGCGTATCTTTTGGGCTAATATTACTTCTTCTTCGGCTGTAATCAGGTCAACCTTACCAATTTCGTGCAGGTATTTGTCAAGCGATTGCGACTCACGATTGGTAATGGATTGGGTTATTTTGAGTTGTCTCATTTATTTTTATTACCTCGAGTCTTTCACTTTAGAAAGGAACGTGCAAAGGTATAAATTTGTTATGAAAAAAGTAAATGC
>JAICXZ010000481.1 GCA_025934475.1 Mucilaginibacter sp.
ATAAGCGGTTTTATGCCTGTTTTGCTGGGAATGTTAGGTTTGGGTGCGATGAGAACCTATGAAAAAGTGCAGGGAGCAAGCACCGCTCAGTAGCTATTGCATACCTAACAATAGTGATTTAGACTTATTCTACCTTCACCCATGAAGGCCCTCCGGCTGCTGCATTTGTGACCGGGCCGCAAGCTAGCAAATGCGGAAATGGGAGGCGATAGCTCTAGGGTTATCGCCTTTTTACTTTTACGGCTTGCCTCGCCGCCCAACCCGCATACCAAGCGACCTTAAGAGCATTCTTGGTAGTCTCATCCAGGTTAGCCCAGTTAGGTCCAAACCTGCTTTCTACATATCGGGCGAAGGCGCGTTGTTTAGGACTCACTCTCAAATACTCCACTGATAGCCTCCATCTATCTAAACATCGGTACCGTGTACTATCATAAAAACAGCTTCTATCAGGCATTAAACTACTACAATAAAAGCAGCGTACTTTTCGAGGCGCTTAAAGATTCAGTGAACCTTGTACAGTGTACGCAAAACAAAGGCGTAATGTATTACAACCTTAAACAGTTTGATATGGCTGAAAAGCTGTTAACCGATGCGCGGGAGAAGGCCATAAAAAAGGATCTGAACGAACCCGTTGCAAGTATCGACCTTACGCTGGCCGACCTTTACATAGCACAAGGTAAATACGATGCGGCCGACAAGACAGTTGCCGAAGGGCTAACTTTTGCAGTAATTGTGAAAAGTGAAAAAATGCAGGCTGATTTTAAGTTGACAAGCTACCAACTGGCGTTAAAAAGGAAAAACTATGAAGCAGCTTTAAGCTATCTTCAGGATATCCATAAAAAGGACAGCGCGATTTATATGAAAAATAATTCGACGCAAATAAATGTAAAACTTGAACAGGTTAGAGAGCAGGCCCGACAACAAGAGAATGAAATTTTACACCAGCGCGAGACATACGATCGTGTAAAATTTTGGGCGGTGGCCATTGTAGCCGGACTATTATCTGTGCTGGTGGGTTTACTGATAAGTAATGTAAAAAGGAAAACCAATACCAACGCCCAACTTACCAGCCTGAATGCGGAAGTTTCGCGCCAAAAAGACAACCTCGACCGTATAAACCATCACCTTGAAGAGATCATCGATGAAAGAACCCAGGATCTGCAAACAAAAAACAAAAAGCTTTCGGAATATTCATCCTACTTATCACACCAGATACGCGGCCCTATCGCTACACTTAAGGGGTTACTGAACCTTGAAAAAGAAGGTTTGGTTGATCAGCAGGAATGCATCAGGATGATGAACAAAAGCGTGTCCGACATCGACGACAAGATTATTGAGATGAGCGATATGCTGCATGACCCGGGCAGGGTGGTATAGGTGTCGGCTGATTTCCCGGTAAAAACACTAACTATAGCGGCCAGCTGGAGTGAATTTGTGCTTCAAGTAATCCCAGGTAAATACAATACCACGAGATCATTTTGAGGATGAGCATTTTGCGCTGTTTATTGTAACCCTTCGTTTCGAATGCAAGCGTCTCATCGCCCGACGTCACAAAATATCTAACCTCGCCTTTTTTCGGTTTGAATTTCGATCTCAGCAAATCGAACACTTTAATTTTCAATTTACTTTTCGGGTCATGAATAGTGCCGTCTTTGATCGCCCCGGCATTTGATAGGGATATCAGATAAGGGTAACATAGCAAATGTTTAACGTTGCTGATACCACAAATTTTACTCCAAAATATATGCGTACTAATTCGATAGATATCCTAACGATAAATAACGGCTATGCAAAAATTAATCCCCGATGCATAACACCGGGGATTAATTCTAACTATATTCATACGCCCCGCGATATCAATATCATATCAATATCAAGGCCGTGCATCACAATAACCGTTAAACTACCGCGGCAGTCCTGGTTCTCAGCTCTTCATAAAGCAAAATCACCTTACGCTGCAAATTCGCAATCTCCATTTCGCGCTCAAGAATTTTCTTTTGTGCGATATTCAGGTTCGAAACCTGCGGTTCAACCGGCGCAGCATCCAGTGAAATTAAATTCACTACGTTAACCTCATAAATATTGGCAATTTGCTCCAAACGAGATAAATTGATATCCGTAACGCCTGTTTCAATTTTCGAAAATGCAGGAATAGAAATCCCTAAACGGTTTGCAACATCTTCCTGGCTCCAGCCGCGCTGGTGACGTATGGTCCTGATATTTTTACCTACGTTTTTGTCTGTTTTCTTCTTTAAATTTTCGGTCATAATAGTGGATCTTAATAAGGTTAAGCAGTATTTATAATGTTTATATCAATTTATCATACATATAGATACAAACCTAGTGCCATGTTTAATTAATGGGCAAAACATCATTGCCGGGCAATTAATAAATATAATTTGCACAAAAAGCGGGGAATATTTTACACAAAATGTGGGGAATAATTTACATTATACGCAATTTGGCGAATTTCAAAAGGAGCTGTTTTTGACCTATCTCCTTAAAAAATATGGTAGCCTTCACGTCCGGTTTCTTTCCCTCCAGACTGATCACCTTGCCATATCCAAACCGCTCATGCTCAACTTCCATACCAACCTGCAGGTTGGTTGTGTCAGATGGGGCAAAATCAGCCGAAGGCACATGCGCTTTGGCTAATATCGAAGTTGTCTTAACAGGTGCAGCTTTCGGTTTCGAAAAAGTATCGGCCCCCTTTCCCCACGCGCTTCGCTCGTCGTCAAAAAACGGATTTTGACTGCTCACGGGTTTTGCCGTAAAGTCCAGCTCAAGGTATTGCGCATCTATCTCATCCAGGAAGCGGCTGGGCTCGCAGTTGATCAACGTGCCAAATTTAAACCTCGATGTAGCATAGCTCAGCGTCAGTTTATTTTCCGCCCTCGTAGTAGCCACGTAAAACAGCCGGCGTTCCTCTTCAAGGTCGCTTCTCGAATTAAGCGACATCTGCGATGGGAACAAATTCTCCTCCAATCCCACCACGTACACCTGTGGGAATTCCAATCCCTTCGATGAGTGGATTGTCATCAGCGAAACCGTATCGGCATCCGGGTTTTTGTCGTTATCGTCATTTGTTAGCAGTGCGATATCCTGCATAAAAACGTCAAGGCCCTTTTCTTCAATGTCCTCCCGCTCCGAAAACTCCTTGATGCCGTTCAGCAATTCCTGAATATTTTCATAACGGTTTAATCCCTCCACTGATTTATCTCCATACAAATCCTTTAGCAACCCCGAATGCTGAGCGATATGCAGCGCTGCGTCATAGGCGCTCAATGTTTTGGTGATCACCTGGAAGCTCTGCATCATCGTTGAAAAAACACCCACCGAAGATGATGTCCTGCCGTCAAGATACTTCGAGGGGTTACAGATCACCTCCCACGGCGTTATCTGGTGCTGGTCGGCGCTTACAATGATCTTGTCCATCGTTGTGTCGCCAATTCCCCTGCGGGGATAATTGATCACCCTTTTCAGTGCCTCCTCGTCGTTTGGGTTAAACGTTAGCCTGAAATAAGCGATCAGGTCCTTGATCTCCTTGCGCTGGTAAAAGGAGAGGCCCCCGTAAATTTTATAGGGCGTACCCAGCTTACGCAAAGCTTCTTCCATCGACCGCGACTGCGCATTGGTGCGGTACAGGATGGCAAAGTCGTGCCAGTTTAAACCCTTGGTCGATCGTTCCTGCATAATGGCTTCGGCCACCAGCTTGCCTTCCTCGTTGTCGCTGAAAGCACGCATCACCTTGATCTTGTCGCCGCTTTCCTTTTCCGAGAACACATGTTTTTTTAGCTGCTCCTTATTATTGGCGATGATGCTGTTGGCAACGTTTACAATATTTTGGGTCGAACGGTAATTTTGTTCCAGTTTAAATACTTTCAGGTCGGGGTAATCCTTCTCAAAATTTAGTATGTTCTGGATGTTGGCGCCACG
>JAICXZ010000392.1 GCA_025934475.1 Mucilaginibacter sp.
AAATATCCGGTAATCAAGCGTTATTCGGTACGGGAAACCCTGTAACCATTTATTCGAAAGGTACCACCCAAGCGGCATGGCTGCTAAAAAAGCAACAACTATTAACCAAACGAAATCCTGAACGACCATAACCCATATCTGCCGAACATTTGCACCGAGTACTTTTCTCACTCCTATCTCTTTTATCCGCCTGTTTACTGTAAGCAGCGACAATCCCAGCAGCCCTGTGCATGAAATAAAAATAGTTAACGCGGTTGCATACATGATAATTTCCTTCCAACGGTCCTCTTTGGCATAATTCTCGCGGTTCTTTTCGTCAATGAAGTAGTATTCGAAGGGATGCAATGGAAACGCGTTTCTGTAGGTATTTTCAACCGATGTCAAAGTTTGTGTTATATCGTCCGGTTGCAGCTTCAGCAAAAATTGACCATATCCCAGCGCTGGATTCATCGTGAACAATTTTGGTTTAATTTTTTCCTTGAGCGATGAAAAATGGTAGTCCTTTACCACGCCGATCACTCGCATTTTGCACCGTTTGCCGTCAACAAAGTCAATGGGTTTGTCTATCGGGCTTTTCCAGCCTGCTTCCCTCACGAAGGCTTCGTTTACGATAGCAGACTCTATCGAATCGGCAGGCTGGTCCTTCGAAAAGTTGCGGCCCATTAGCAACGGTATCTGCATCGTTGGTAAATAATCGGGATCTATTGCATCATAGTCAATATCCAGGTCCTTATTATTTGCTTGGGCCCCGGTATTCCATTCGCCGTTCATTTTTTTCGCTACCTGCAGCACACCTGCTATGGCCGAAAACTTTGATTTCAGCAGATCAAGAGCCCTTGTATCCTTTTCTTCCCCGCTGGCGGTTACCAACAACAGGTTTTTATCATTATAACCTAAATCTGCACTTGTCAAATAATTATATTGAGAATAGATAACCATTGTTCCTATCATCAGGAATGTAGCCAGTGCGAACTGTACGGTTATCAGTACCCTCGATACATAGTTTTTGCCCGCAAACCCAGCGTGATTGCGCAGGGCTTCTATCGGCCTGAATCCCGACAATACAAATGCTGGATAAACGCCGGCAATAAATCCCGTGATCAATAGTAAACCAACAAAAAGTATAATCAATGTGGGGTCAAAAAAATAGAGCAGGCTAAGTTCTTTGCCGGCCAACTCATTAAATAACGGCAAAGCTCCCCAAACGATCAAAAGCGCCAGCATGAATCCGGTGCTGCATAGCACAAAGCTCTCACCCAAAAACTGGCAGGCCAGTTGTATACGCGTACCGCCAATTACTTTTCGCAGCCCAATTTCCCTACTCCTTTTTAATGATTGAGCTATCGTAAGATTAATAAAATTAATACATGCGATAAGCAGGATAAGCGAAGCTATGGCCATTAGTATATAGGAATAAATAGGTTTACTTTCATCTTTTATACTGCCCTCATTTGAAACTTTTGTATCCAGGTGCATTTTTAAGAAGGGTTGCAGTCCCCAAATGAATTTTACGGTCATGCCCTGCTTCGCAATTTCCGCTATTTGCAAGCCGGCTCTGGTTTTGTAAGCCTGGTTCATTTTGCGCTCAATGTTCGCGATGTTCGCGCCCGGCGAGAGAATAAAGAAAGAACTATAATTAAGCAAGTGCCAGTAACCGTGGTCATTATTTGTCAGAGTAGCCATGTAGCTGAAAGGCAATAACATGCTAAATTTCAGCGATGAATTATCGGGCGCATTTTTGGCTATACCGGTAACTACAAAGGGTTCGAATTGCTGTTGAACTTTTAACTGCAATATTTTGCCTATGGCATTCGACGAGCCAAAATATCTTTTTGCTGTTTTTTCTGTCAAAACAACGGAATGCGGGTCAGTTAAAACACTTTTCTGGTTGCCAAGAATTAAGGGGAAGGTGAATACGGAAAAGAAATTTTTATCAACCCAGGTGGCTCTGTCAGTGAAGGCTTCCGAACCATTTTTTACTGTTACCGGCAGTTCTTCTATCCGCACATATTCCTGAATCTCAGGAATTGCGTCTTTAAAAGTGGGGGCCTGGATAGCTCCTGCCTCGCCATATGTTACGTCTCCGCCTTTCGCCGGATCGACAACTCTACAGGTAAGCCGATACAACTGATCTTTTTTAGCCTGGAAGCGGTCGAAACTCAGCTCGTCTTTAGTGTATAACACGATAAGTATGCAACAAGCCAGCCCAATACTGAGACCGGAAATATTGATGATCGAAAACAGCTTGTTGGAAAGAAGGTTCCGCCAAGCGATCTTTAAATAGTTCTTAAACATATAATTGCGGTTTAATTTCTCATGATTCCACTTCGGGATGCTTTCATGGTGCGAAATTAAGTTCGCAAAACTTGTATGAAGCCCCGAATTATAAGATAGTGCTTCTTTTTTCCGGGCGTTTTTGTAATCCACAGGATTTTTACCGGTCGCCTGCTTAAAAGCCCGGTTAAAGGTGGTTTTAGAGTTAAAACCCGACTCATGCGCAATGCCCAGCAAGTTCATACGATCGTAAGCAGGGTCGTGCATTTTCCGCTTCACTTCGGCAACACGGTATTCATTGATGAAATCGTTAAAGTTTTTTTTAAGCGCTGAATTGATTATTGCGGATAACTCATGCGTAGTGAGGCCAAGCTTTTCGGCAAGCGAACCCAGGCTTAGTTCCGGGTCCTCATAATAGCGGCTTTCTTTAACCACTTTCTTCAGCCAGATACCTTTTTGCTTCAAGTCAGCCGGGAGTGGCGGTTTTAAAAATGCTGGCATATATGGCGGTACGCTGACTTCCTGCTTTAAATAAGCCGCGACAGCTATCCAAATCAACATTATTGCTAAACACAGATAAAAGGGATAATAAGATTGTGCGCCTAAATGGTTATGGTAATAAAAATAGTCGACAGCGGCGTAGCATACCAATGACATCCATAACAAACAGAAGCCCGCCAGTAAACGGTGCAGCCACCGCAATTCCCGACGGTACCGGTCTCCCCCGATAAATTTTATCCGCCGGTAAAAGCGCTCTATCAGCCTGTGCGACCAACACAGGTAGCCAACGATGGAAATAAACGTCAACATTTGCCATAACGGGCTTAGCGGGACAACTTGCTGCAGCAGCGCCGGAGTGAAATGCAGCAAGTCCTTCCAGGGGAATTTATACTCCGGCCGGGTAATTTTAAGTACATAAAAATAGATCAGCGGGCCAAGCGCCAGCGAAAACTGCAGCGGCAGGCGGTTCCAGCTGGGAATGTATGTTGACAGCCCGGTATCGATGCCCAATATCCTGGCCATCCACAAAACGATCGTTAAGAGAGCCAATGCAAGAAACCGGTTGGCGGTGCGGTTGACCCTTTTAGCGAACCACAGCTGCAGGGCAAAGGTCAGCCCGACAAATATTGCTCCCAGGAAGGCCAGGTCATAGGCGGTAATATGGAAAGTATATGCGTTCAAGTGAATTAGTCGCGTCAATTGCCATTCCAAGTTGATAAAACAGTGATGAACAATAGGTTATGGCAAATTTGAATCAGGTGGTGTAACGAAACCGGACATTGAGCGTACGGATTTGTTATCCATAAAGCTATAACAATTAAGCTAAACTTTAATGGCTTTTTGTTGTTATTCATGCTATGTTGGTTATAAATAGGTATAATCAGTCGTTAAACGATAATTACTATGAAAATTAAATTTTGGTTACCGGTGGTATTGCTGGCAGCGGTTGCGTCGCAGGGTTGCGTCAGCAGCAAAAAATACGCTGCATTGCAAGCCAGTTACAACCGGTCGATTGACACGAACAGTAAATTAAAACAAAGCTGGCAGGTTACCCAGGAGGAGCTGGCCGGATCGAGAGCCAGGGTTCAAAGCCTGGAAGAACAGATTGCCGCGGCCAGGGCAAATTCCGCAACTTTGCAGGACGCATTAAGCAAATGCTTAGCAGGCAATAACCAGGGGAATGTAAACATAGCCAAGCTCGCCGACCAGATCAACGCATCGGATAAATACATTCAGCACCTGGTTGACCTGAAAAACAAAAGCGACTCGCTTAACCAGGTGTTAACCACCAACCTCACCCGGTCGTTAACCTCTGATGAAATGCGCAACGTAGATGTAAAGGTTCTTAAAGGGGTTGTTTACATATCTCTTGAGGATAATATGCTTTATAAATCGGGCAGCTACATGATCTCGGAGCGGGCCGGATCCACTCTTAGCAAAATAGCGAAGATCATTAACGATTATTCGACTTATGATGTGCTGGTGGAAGGCAATACGGACAACGTACCGATATCGCAGCCCAACATCCGAAATAACTGGGACCTGAGCGCGCTAAGGGCGTCGTCGGTGGTGCAGGCATTGCAAAACACTTATCATGTAGACCCGAAACGCTTAACAGCCGGCGGGCGCGGGGAATACAATCCTGTTG
>JAICXZ010000167.1 GCA_025934475.1 Mucilaginibacter sp.
CCTTAAACCAAAAGATTACCCGATAGAGTTTAAACTATTGGATTATGCCCCCGAAGATTGGAAGCCCATCAACTGCGCTTACCTGCTCAAAAACATGTCGGAAACCTTAGCGGGTGGTTCGGACGATTTTGCCATGACCAACAACCTTAAAGTTTTTGGCACGGCGACAGTTAACGACCTCTTCCCGGATTATCCTTTTCATGAAGATCCCATCATTCCAGGCGGCACCAAATGGAATTTTACACCTCTGCCAATTCCCAAGCCTTCGGGTGCGTTTATTGCACAAATGACCGATAACGTCAAAGCAAAAGAAATAGAACCGGGTGTAGGCAGCAATAACTGGGCGATATCCGGCAGCAGATCGGCAAACGGCTACCCTATCCTGGCCAATGACCCGCATTTGAATTTGACATTCCCATCCATTTGGTATCAAATACAGATGTCGTCGCCGACCGTAAATGTTTATGGCGTTTCATTACCGGGCGCGCCCGGAGTGGTCATCGGTTATAATCAAAATATCAGCTGGGGTGTAACTAATGTGGATGCTGATGTGATGGATTGGTACCAGGTAAAATTCAGGGATAATAGTAAAAACGAATATTGGTACAATAACCGTTGGAATAAAACCACAAAAAGAGTTGAGGTTATTAGCATAAAGGGCCAGAAGCCGCTAGTGGATACTGTAATCTATACCCATCATGGACCTGTGGTTTATACCAATGTTGCACAAAAACCGAAAGAAGGGCGCGAAGACATACCTGTTGGCGATGCCTGCCGCTGGATCGCGCATGACGAATCGGATGAGTTCAAAACCTTCTATTTGCTTAACCGTGGCAAAAATTACGATGATTACCGCAAGGCGCTCAGCTACTATACTGCCCCGGCGCAAAACTTCATTTTTGCAGATAGAGACAAAGATATCGCCATAACACCTAATGGTAAATTCCCGCTTAAGTACCGCGACCAGGGCAAATATATCCTGGATGGCAGCGACCCTGCCGACGACTGGCAAGGTTGGATACCTTACAACCAGAACCCTACAGTAAAGGACCCGCCGCAGGGATTTGTACGATCGGCCAATGAATCACCGGCTGATCAAACTTACCCCTATTATCTCAACTGGCGCTTCGAATTATACGACCGCGGAAAACGGATCAGCGACCTGCTGAAAGCCATGGAGAACGCTACAGCCGACTCGATGCGCATGATGCAGATGGATAATTATAGCATGCGTGCACATGATGTGCTGCCTGCGCTGTTAAAATATATTGATGCATCCAAATTAAATAAGGAACAGACTGAAGCGTTGGGCCTCGTCAAAAAATGGAATTTACGCTTTGATGCGGATTCGGAAGGCGCTGGTGTTTTCAATGCATGGTGGCTGAAATTTTATGCCCTGGTTTGGGACGAGTTTGATAATAACAATATGATACTGAACAAACCATCCTTCGACCGGACCGAAAAATTATTGCTGACGGAACCCGGCTCCAAATGGTTTGATATTGTCAAAACCCCGGCTAAAGAAACCTGCACCGATATTGCGACCATGGCATTTATCTTATCGGTAAATGACCTGATAAAACAATACGGCGAGCCCGGCAAAAAATGGCAATGGGGCGATATAAAGGATACCCATATCAACCACCTGGCCAACTTGCCTGGGTTTGGAACGGGGCATTTTTCCGCTGGTGGCACCGGATCTGTTATAAACGCGTTGAAAGGCGGCAACGGCCCGTCATGGCGAATGGTGGTGCAAATGGGTCCTGAGGTAAAAGGTTACGGCATTTTCCCCGGCGGTGAATCAGGCAATCCGGGCAGCTATTATTATGACGATATGTTTGAAACCTGGAAAGATGGCAAATTAAATGATCTCCTCTTCCTGAAATCGGCAGATGAAAAATCAGATCGGATTAAATCCACTTTAACCTTAAGTACTAAATAACATGTTATTCCTCATCATACTTATTCTCACTTTTATTTGCAGTTACTTTTGGCCGTGGTGGGTTATGGCAATTATTGCTTTTATAGCAGCCTTCATCTGCAACAAAAAACCGGGTCTGTCTTTTTTTATGGGATTTGCGGCGGTATTTGTTGCGTGGGCAATCGTGGCACTTCTTAAAAGTCTTCCTAATGATAATGTGCTTGCAGAACGGGTTGCCAAATTGATGCAATTGCCAAATTGGCCGCTACTATTGCTGGTAACCGCATTTATTGGCGGATTAGTTGGTGGTGTTGCCGCACTCTCAGGTGCCCTCGTAAAAAAAGCCTTCTTTAAAAAATGAAAAAAGCGCCTCGATGGGCGCTTCTCTGATATGATTGAAGACAATTTTATAAATCTGATAGTGCTGATTTCAGATTTTTTACTGACGCGCTGTGGTTTTTTGCACCTGCGAAAATCTCCTGGGCGGTGGCGTCATCTCCATAGAATGCGTTGTTAGCGGCATTATCTATCGCCAGGCTTGAGCCGTTGATACTGATGCCGGCAAACAAGCCGCGGCTACGGGAGTAAGAATATATTTCGGCCTCCGCTTTATAATCTGTATTAGCAGACGTGCTGCGCCCAACAGGACCAGCTGCCGCTGATGCATCGCCACCAATGGTAACGTCACCTCTTTTTACTTCGGTCAACACGCCTTTGTGACGGAATACCAACACCAGGTCGACCGATTGAATACCGATTTGCGGACCGATGCTGCCACCTGTCAATGTCACAAAAACGGGATCGCTCCATGAACCATTATCCAGTTTCACGATGGCTACGCCCCTGCCGCGCTTGCCGCCGATGCCAATACCAGCATTGATCAGATTCGGAACAATCACGATGCCCTGGCACTCAGAAATAAGGTCGTGCGGAATCTCTTCTTTCATCTTCCCAAATTCCTTGAGCACTTTGGCAGCATCATCCAGCTTTTCGGTTTGCTTATCAGCAGTTTTAGCCGAGGTAAATACCATCAGTAAGCACAATAAAACGGGGATACCTATAACTTTTAATTTTTTCATGATTTCTTTCAATAAATAGTGTTGCTTTTAAAACCACAAAAAAAATAAAATAGTTTGAAAATCTTAGGCACGTTCTATCATACAGATGTAACAACAAGCCTCTGAATTTCGGGCGTGCAGGTATTCGACCTCGGGATGCGCATCAAATATTTCAGGGATCATTTCATCAACGTCCCTATCGCCAACCAGCGTTGTAAACACCATCATTTGATCTTTGCTATAAACAATCAACGACAGCGGGAAACTTTTCTTATTGGCTTTGATCTCGGGCGGGAAGCGATAAATGTCTTTATATTCTTCCACTTCTTCGGCATTGATAAAGATTGGCCCCGGCTGATTAAATGGATTATCGACCTCGAAGGAACTGTGTGTCAGCAACAAACGCCTGTCGACGCCTTTATTGAATGGCTTCAGCGACACCCGGCACGGACCAGAGCCTGTAGCAACCTGTTCAATTACCTGGTGGCCAAAGTCATCTTTTCGGGTTTGGCGAATGCGTTGTGCATAATCTTTGGATAATGGTACGATTTTAAACTTATTCATAATTTTTAAGATTGATGATCAAATTTCCGGTCATCTGACGGTGATTAAAACCCGGAACTTGCTCAAATACTCGCCGAGTTGGGACGCACCTACGGAGCGTTTCTTTTCTTATGGCCATTTTATCTACAAACCGGTGACTCCCACGGAGCCGATAAATCATTTGCCCATCCGCACATTTGCACATCTGCACATTCCCTATCTTTGCGCCGATGAATAACCCCGACAAGCAGCAAGTATTTTCAATCAACACCGAACAGGAATTTGCTGAGGCTGCATTATCAGTTTTTCGTTTCCAGGCAGAGAACTGCAGGGTTTACCACGAATTCATTTCTAATCTTGGCGTCGATCCTGCTGAAGTAAGCAGAGTTGAGAAGATTCCGTTTTTACCCATCAGCTTTTTCAAATCACATCAAGTTGTAAGTGACTCTGTTGTCCCGGAAGTCACTTTTACAAGTTCGGGTACAACCGGTATGATCAACAGCCGCCATATCGTAACGGATGTAAGCTGGTATGAAGAAAGTTTCCGGAAAGCTTTCGATTTATTTTATGGTGATATCAAAAGCTATTGTGTACTTGCGTTACTCCCATCCTACCTCGAGCGCGAGGGATCGTCATTGATTTACATGGCGGAGGATTTGGTTAAAAGATCGGAGAATCCAGATAGCGGCTTTTACCTCTACAATCACGACGATCTGTTTAGGCAACTTAAACGACAACAGGAACTTGAGAAACCCACAATTCTAATAGGGGTCACATTTGCCTTGCTCGATTTCGTGGAGCAATACCGGCTCAATTTCCCCCAACTGATTGTGATGGAGACAGGCGGCATGAAAGGCCGGCGCAAAGAGATGATCCGCGAGGAGTTGCACCAAACGTTATGCGGTGGCTTTGGTGTTAAATCCATTCATTCGGAATATGGGATGACGGAGCTTCTGTCGCAGGCCTACTCCAAAGGCGACGGTATCTTTAATTGCCCTCCATGGATGCAGATTATTACCCGGGACACGAATGATCCTATGACGAATCTAAATGGCAGCCAAACCGGCGGCGTTAATGTGATCGATCTGGCCAATATCAACTCCTGCTCTTTTATCGCAACACAGGATCTGGGCAAAGTTTACCCCGGTGGATCATTCGAAGTACTGGGTCGGTTTGACAACTCCGACATACGGGGTTGCAATCTGCTTATAGCTTAATAAGTTGATTGAATTGACTGGTTGATTAAGTTGATTGGTTAATTAGTAGATTCTGACATCTTCAACCTTTATAACTTTTATAACCTTTTTAACTTAATCCAACTCATTTAAACCTAACTCAAGAATTAATGATTAATTTTGCTTCACATCAAACCAAGATGAAGCAATGATTGACAAGTTTTTGAACGACCAGCAGGACCCTAAGGCTGTCGAAAAAGTATATACCCGGTTAGTTGACCTGCTGACCACAGGCGAAGAGATTATTTACATCGCAACACAAAAAAAACCCCTGGTAAATATTTTGCCGGACTGTGTGGCATTAACCAACAAACGCGTACTATTCTTTACCCCGGCAAACCTTGGTTTATCTATCAAATTCATTGATTTTGTGTGGAAAGATATCGTAGATGTAAACTTCAAAGAAGAGATCATTGGCGCAATTTTCACCGTAAAAACAACCAACCAGGCCGAAATGGGTGTTGATTATCTGCCCAAAGTTCAAGCCCGTAAGCTATACCAGTACGCACAGGAACGTAAAGAAGAAGAGCGTGAAGCACGCCGCCAGCGCGATCTTGAAGAAAAACGCGCCGAGTCAGGCTCGTTCGGCTTTGATCGCAATGCGGCCCAGCAACCAGTTGCACCTCCGGCAGCGGAACCGGAGCCAGTTCCAGCGGCTTCGCAACCAACATCAACACCACTGGTTGTTCATGTTGAAGAACGGGATGAACTGACCGAAAAGCTCAAAAAACTTCGCACCCTTTTTGACCAGGGACTAATCTCGCAGGATGAATACAACTCGAAGAAATTAGAATTATTAAGTGACCTCTAGTATGAGGTGAAAGGATAAAGGTTAAAGGCGAAAGGTTGGCTTTTCGCCTTTTCTTTTTCCTTTGTTCCGCTCCCCCTGTCTGTGTCTTCACAGACAGCTTCTGTCCTTAATATAGTTTCCCTCGCCTTTGCAGGTGTTGTCACCGGCAAATCTGGACCAACGAGCGACTTATAAAAGCCGCTCATCAAAATTAAATGGTGATTTATTAGTGATTTTAGCCTTATCGGCCTTAGGATGCAATGGATTCATTAAGTAGTTAAATTCTTCGGGTACCAACGCCGAAGGCACCTTTAATAGCAAATACTCACTCCTGTCCAAAAACGAATTGCCGACTTGTTTTAACACATTGGGTTCAGGGTATTTATTCCAGTTGTCGGGTAATTCAGATACGTCTACCGTTGTAAAATCGTCGGGAGCCTCTATTGTCAGAAGCACCATTCCGGCAGGAATATTGGTGGCGGACAAATGCGCCAGAACCTCTAAAACAGCCAGCGAACGCGAGGAAGCCAAATACAACATTGACCTGCCCACGCTGTTCCATCGTCCACCGTACAGGCGCGCGCCCATGCCGGTGAGATCATCAGCGTATTTGGCGTTACAGATACGATACAGCATCATCAGGCGAAGATGCCGTGCTCGATACGGCCCAGCTCTTTAAAGATCATGTCGAAACCGATTGAAGTATCCAAAAGTGAAACCGGGGTTTCGCCTTTGAAAGCATGAAGCGGCGTTTTCATCCAGGTTTTGAACTTATCTAATGAACCAAACACTTCCTCGCCGCGGGTGTAAAGACGCGCCAGCTCAACGGCCTTCTCGGCATACTCGGTTTTGATGATAGCATCATCATCGTAACGCTGCAAAGTGCGCTCTGAAATGTGTAAAATATCGGAAAACTCTTCGAGGGTGAGGGATATCCGTTTGGCTAGGGACAAAAGCAAGCGCTTGGGCAAACCATTACGTGTAAGCTGCAGCACATCGAAATCACTCATCGCATCGGCAGCGCGGGCATGACCAAACAAACTGCCAAACAAAGTATTTTGACTTTGGGCAACATAAACGGCCATCGGCTCGCTTACATAAAATTTCGACTCCTGCTTTTTATTTTCGGACATTTATCCAAATTTAAAAACATTTTGTCGCATTTCAAAATTTATTCGGCAACAATCAAAAAATAATTCTTCTTGCCTTTTTGCGCAACAAGGAATTTACCACCAATCAGGTTATCAGCATTATAAGTATCTTCCGGCGATCCTATCTTATTTTTATTTATGGCAACGCCACCACCCTGTATCATTTTACGTGCCTCGCCCTTGGAAGGGAATATAGAAGTGCTGGTCGCAAGCAAGTCGGTAATGTTGACACCC
>JAICXZ010000302.1 GCA_025934475.1 Mucilaginibacter sp.
AGCCATGTTTACGCACCGGCCATGTATCACCAGGATATTGCCTACATGCCTAAACCGGCATCTTTCAGCAAAGAAAAAACCGCCAACTACGTATCGGGCGGAGTAGGGTTAGCCACCGATCCCACATGGAATAACTCTTTGCTAAGCGCGCAGCTTAATTATAGCCAGGGATATGTATTTAAAGATGCCAATTTTGCCTGGGGTGTATTCGGGGTGGCTGGAAATTATGAGAAAAGTAATAATGATAACAGCCAACCAGTAGACTTCACTGATAAATTTTTTGGTGCAGTAGGCGCCCGTATTTCCGGTAATCTTTTTACCACAACCAGCAGCAGAACAGATTTTCGCTTTCTTGGGTTTGAAATGGCCTACAGTCACGAGTTTGGATCATATTCTGATTTCCGGAACCAGGTTGCTAATGACCCCACCTATATTGTTGACGCGCGTACCGACCTGGTAACCCTGGGGTTAACTACCGAGGTTGTGTTCCATAATCAAAACAACCCTGACATTGTACATGGAATACGGGGTTTCCTGGGTGGCACATTTGGCCAAAATATTCTGAATGATCCGCGCTATACCAGCGATAGCGATTTTAACACACGGCTCTTTCGTGATCTGATACCACGGGCAAGCTACTTTATTAATGTAAAGAACTTTTTTGGAATAATAGAGGTAGGTAACGGTGCCAGCATCAGGGCCGGATATAAATTTTGATTATTCCGAATAAACGCTTCCTATGGCATCCCTCAGGTTATAGCGGGATGCCATAACCTCGCCATATGCCCCCGCTGTTCTGACAGCGAAAATATCGCCTCTGAAAGATTCGGGTAGCTCCACGTCTTTTTGAAAACAGTCAGTGCTCTCACAAATTGGCCCAACAACATCGTATTTTAAGATGTGAGATTTGAGATGTGAGATGTGAGATTGACCTTCTGATGTCTGACTTCCGACCTCTGACTTCTGACTTCCGGTTTCCGCCTCCCGACTTAGATTCTCGATCCTCATATATGCCTGGTACAGCATTGGGCGAATTAGTTCCGTCATGCCGGCATCCAGCACCAGGAAATTCTTCTTTTGACCGTTCTTCACGTATAAAACGCGGGACACTAATGAAGCCGCTTGAGCCACCAGTGCCCGGCCCAGCTCAAAGTGCACTTCTTGACCGGGTTTTACATTGAGGAAGTCTTTGAACACTTTAAAATAGCCTTCAAAATCGGGGATTGGATTAGTGTCCGGATTGTGGTAATCCACCCCCAAACCTCCACCTGTATTCAGAACAGTGATTTTAAAACCGTGATCTTCGAACCAGTCCTGCATTTCGTTGATACGTATGCAGAGGCTCTTATAAACCTCAAGATCGGTGATCTGCGACCCGATATGAAAATGAATGCCGACGAATTGCAGGTTGTCGTATTTACGAAGTGCATCCACCACATCGTTCAACTGCCAGCTATTGACACCGAATTTGTTTTCGTCGAGACCTGTAGTAATAAAGTGATGCGTATGCGCATCCACATTAGGATTGATGCGGATAGCAACCCGCGCCTTTTTGTTTTTTGCTTTAGCTAGTTCGTTGATAACGGCCAGTTCCTGGATCGATTCCACATTGAAGCAGAAAATATCGGCATCCAAAGCCATATTAATTTCGCGGTCCGACTTCCCTACCCCGGCAAAAACCACCTTATCTTGACCAAAGCCGTTATCGATTGCAGCTTTTACCTCATTGCCGCTTACACAATCGGCCCCAAAACCATATGATTGAATGGCGGTCAATACTTTTGGATTGAAGTTAGCCTTCATGGCATAATGCACATGAAAGCCGTAACGATCAGCAGCGGTTTTACAAGCCTGCAGCGTTTTATTTAATAAAGCAAGGTCGTAGTAATAGAAAGGTGTTTCTATATTTTGAAAGCGGGATATGGTAACGGGGGAAAACATTAAATTAAAAACTCTAAATCCTAAATTCTAAACTCTAATCCTTGTGAGAACTATTCCGAAATTGGCAATCCGAATTTCGCAATTAAAAAATGCGGTTATGCAAACTTCTCAGTGCCTCGGTTTTATCGGCGGTACTTATTAATAGCGACATATTATTTTCGCTGCCACCATATGATATCATACGGATTGGAATATGCTTTAAAGCCTCCAAAACGCGGGCAGCATAGCCATGTTTTTCAGCTCCAAAATCGCCTACTACGCAAATGATGGTTTGATCTTTATCGATATCTACGGTGCCAAAGCTGAGCAGTTCCTTTTCGATATCTGCCAAGTGTGTTGTGTCGTCCACCGTCAGTGATACAGCTACTTCCGAAGTAGTGATCATATCGATCGAGGTTTTATAACGCTCAAATACTTCAAATATCCGCCTCAGAAAACCATAGGCCAGCAACATGCGGCTCGATTGCACCTTAATGGCAATAATTCCATCCTTAGCTGCGATGGATTTGATCTTATCACTTTCACTGGCGTTGGTGATCAGCGTACCGGCTGCTTTTGGATCCATCGTATTTAGCAAACGGACAGGTATCTTATATTTCTGCGCCGGGAACACGCTCTGCGGGTGCAGTATTTTAGCACCGAAATAAGCCAATTCGGCTGCCTCATCAAATGAAAGCTGCGCAATAGGCGAAGTACCCTTAACGATTCTGGGATCGTTGTTGTGCATTCCGTCAATATCGGTCCATATCTGTACCTCTTCGCTGCGGATCGCTGCACCGATCAATGAAGCAGTATAATCGCTGCCGCCACGACGCAGGTTGTCAATCTCGCCGAAAGAATTGCGGCAGATGTATCCTTGTGTGATAAATATTTTATTATCGGGCCTGGCCTCCAGCAATGGCGTAATATGCTCGGTGATATAATCTACCATCGGCTCGTTATCCTCGTCGATCTTCATAAAATCGAGCGCTGGCAATAATACAGTCGCTACACCTATCTCCTTTAAATAGACATGATACAGCGTTGTAGAGATCAGCTCACCTTGTGCCAGGATGACCTTATCCTCGATATTGGTAAACAGATCATTTGAAAGTTTCGAAAGCAGATCAAAATGATAATCGATCACTTCTTTGCCCTGCTCCAAATACTCCGGCTTGGCAAACAACTCTTTGATGAAAATTTCGTACTTATCTTTAAGCGCTTTGATGAGCGATGCCGCTTTGGCTTTATCACCGGCAAGGTAGGCCTGCCCTATTTCGACCAGGCTGTTGGTGGTGCCAGACACAGCCGACAGTACTACGATCTGCCTCTCGGCAGGATCGATAATATCCAGCAGTTTTTTCATCAGCTCAGGACTTCCCACCGAGGTACCGCCAAATTTTAAAACTTTCATTTATTATTTTAGTTTACCACAAAAGATTAATAATGTTGTATCAATTTTAAGGCGCTAAAAATAGGATTTTTAACAACCATATACCTACAATGATCAAAATAAAATTCGGAACCGACGGATGGCGGGCCATCATCGCAGACGACTTTACAGTCGAAAATGTAAAACGTGTAGCCTATGCAACCGCATTGTGGCTCAAGAAAGAATTTAAAGATCCATCAGCCGTGGTAGGTAACGACCCTCGCTTCGCGGGCCCCTTGTTTGCCGATATCACTTCCCGCGTACTGGCGTCGCAGGGTGTGAAGGTATTTCGTGCAGAAAATACGTTCGTTTCTACGCCAATGATCTCACTCGGAACTGTTCGAAAAAATGCCTCAGCAGGTATTATTATAACTGCAAGTCATAACCCGCCTGCATACAACGGTTATAAGATCAAAGCAAGCTACGGCGGCCCGGCGACACCGGATGATATCGAAAAGGTAGAATCACAAATACCTGAGACTATTAATTTGGATCTCAAATCAATTTCCGATTACCAGAACGATGGCCTGATCGAATTTGTGAACCTCGAAGATATGTATGTGGCACACGTTGAAAACAATTTCGACCTGGAAGCTATCCGTACCAGCGGTTTGGGCTGGGGATATGATGCCATGTATGGTGCTGGCATGAATGTAATGGAGCGTTTGTTCCCGGAAATTACCCGCATACACAGTGATCATAACCCCGGTTTTGCCGGGCAGGCGCCTGAGCCTATTCAGCGTAACCTGAAAGAGTTTGAAGATATTATCAAAATGTCAGAAGGTGAGATTGCATCAGGTTTAGTTACCGATGGCGACGCCGACCGTATAGGTCTGTATGACCAGGATGGCAATTTCGTTGACTCACACCATATCCTGCTGTTGCTTATCCACTACATGCACAAAGTAAAAGGCATGAGCGGCGATGTTTATTCGACCTTTAGCTGTACCAGCAAAATTCAAAAACTTTGCGATGCTTATGGTTTGAAAAATACAGTTACCAAAATCGGTTTCAAATATATATGCGACCTGATTGTAAACTCTGGCAGGCCATTCTTAGTAGGCGGCGAAGAATCGGGCGGTATTGCAGTTGCAGGACACATCCCTGAACGTGACGGTATCTGGATTGGCTTGATCGTATGGGAATTTATTGCAAAGACCGGTCGCAGCCTAAGCGAACTGGTGCAGGAAATCTATGACGTTGTCGGCAAATTTGCTGTAGAACGTTACGACCTGCATGTAACCGAAGAAAAGAAGCAGCAGATCATTGCCAATTGCAAGAGTGGTTATTCAAATTTCGGCGATCTGAAAGTTGCTAAAACCGAAGATATGGATGGCTACAAATTCCATTTTGAAGACGAAAGCTGGGTAATGATACGTCCATCAGGAACCGAGCCAGTACTTCGTGTTTATGCTGAAGCGCCAAGTTCAGCTGATTCGTTCAAAATATTGGATACGGTAAAAGGAGTACTTTTGGCATAAACAGAAAACTTTTTTTGAGAAGTCATCCGCAAAACGGGTGGCTTCTTTTTATGTTCCGAGTCCATCTTTTCTCCAGAATTGCCGAATACCTTCGGGTTAAAAAATTGTTAAGCTTTTAAAACAATCGTTGATAATTAAGCCTTTATCCTATAAGACTAAGCTACTAATACCCTTGAAAAAGTTCCTTGTAATATTATTTAGTGTTGCATCTCTGGGCGCGAGCGCCCAGAAAAATGTAACCGACACATCTAAAAAGAAGGTTGCAGATACCATAAAAAAAGACATCCTGACCGCGCCGGACACGGTAAAAAAACTACATACTAA